>JAAYHZ010000400.1 GCA_012744235.1 Clostridiaceae bacterium | reverse complement strand
GCCCGAAGCCTCCGACAAAGCGTTCCAAATCGGCGATTTCCTCGTCTTTTATACGGGAATGCATAAGATAGATATGGAATTCTTCGCCCGGATTATTGGAAAACAGCGAATACAGCATGACCTTTAACGGTTTTATGTATTTGGAATCCAAGGTAACAAGAATATTCATTGGCATGTCAATAATCACCTTCGTTTGTGTTTAATATCGTATATTCCTCGTTTAAAAAACCGGCATCCTCGTCCGCACGGGTATCCGACTTGTTAATCCCGTATCCGATTGCGGAAATAGCCAAAGCGCTGCAAGTGTCCACGATAAGATCCTTCATGGTATCCGCCAATGCTTTCTGCCCGATCAAAGGCGTCCCGTCCGCCGTCATGTATTTTTGCATATTCAAAGCAAGCAAGCTGTCGACGGTGTATTCATAAATCTCCCATAGGGTTCCGACGGCAACCGCAAAGCAAAAGGCGAACAAGGAGACAAAGAAGGGGCTTAATTTCACCCGAATGCTTTTTGTGTTGTTAAGGATGCTGATAAGGGAAAAACCCAAAGCTCCTAACATGGCCCCGCTGAAAGCATGCAGGACGGTATCCCAATGGGGGATCAGGTAATAAAAGCTGCGGACCTCTCCTAAGTAGATAGCGCAATATAGGAAGATAAAATAAAGGATGTACATGTAATTGGGGATGTCGATGGACCATTTTCGTTCGATAAAGGAAGGGACCATCATCACAATAAGCCCCAAAATGCATTGGATCAGCATCAGGGTATAGTCGCTTTTAAACAAAGCATGCCGCTCCGTACTTGAACCCTCCTGCGGAGATAAAAACAGCATAATGGTTACATGAACAATGGAAGCGACTAACGTTACAAACAGTATGATGCCGATGATTTTTCGCCAATTCCGTTTCGTTTTCATCGTCTTTTTCCGTTCCATAAAGCCTCCTGTCTCTTTTGTAGTTTCTTTGTTTATCATCGCAGCCGATTATTTGTTCATATACGATATATTATATATATTCTATATCTAAAATGTGAAGAATTTATGAACATCGATTGCAGATGCATAGGAAGGATCACAGACCGGATATATAGCCGTTACGGTTCTTCTATTTGCTATTCTTGTAATCGTCGTAGAGGTTGGAGACGGACCGATCGTAGGTTTTTTCACCGGCTTTGGAAAAAAAGCACCCCGGAACCTCTCCGTATTTGCGATGATAAGCGACGCATTCGCAGCATTTGCCGCGTCGTGAACAAGGATATGTACAAGTACAATTGACTTTGTTGTATTCGCAAGCCATGGAAGGACCTCCGTAAATTGAATTTGCTATTGATTGTATTATAGAAAAAACGATACCGTATTTCAACGAAGCCTTATCGAATCCCGGCAAGCGCGATAAAATGGAATTCGGCAATTTTTTTTATAAAAACGCCAACCTTTTTCGATTTCATTGCACTATATAAGCAAACGGTGCCGGGGTAAAAGATGAAAAAGAAAACAGATCCGCCGCAAATGCGTGATCTTGTTATCTGTTGGAATACAAACGGGTTTTATCGGCAACACCGTTGCTCTTATGGTTATGGATATCCTTTACGGCAACGGGACCTTTAAAGAATTAACCGATAGAGAAAAGATCACATCCAACCTTCTTATGTTCTGCGATGTGTTGCCCAAGGATTAACAGGCTTCCCGAGCAAAAAACACTTTAAAACGGCGGTTTTGATACCGTCGTTTTTTTATGCATACCCTGTCCAATTTCGTCAAAAAAACGCCCAATTTCGCCAATTGCAATTTTTTACTAATTTTATGTGTTATAATTCAGCTCGAAATGATGGGAAAGGATACCCGGTGCCTTGGTTTGGGGGAATGTACCAAGGCGATGACGACCGGCGGTAATATTGCGCATCTCCGATAAGGG
>JAAYHZ010000399.1 GCA_012744235.1 Clostridiaceae bacterium | reverse complement strand
TTTAGAATCTATGGAAAAGCTTACACAGGCTAATGGGTTTTCATTAGCTCCGATTGCTATCTTACATAAATGAAACGAAGGGAAGATAAAGTAGAAATCATTTTACACCACTTGACAAGACACTATCGGAAAAACAATGACAGTATACATTATATAACCGGGTTGATGATATGCTTTGCCAATTTACCATCGGAAAATTCAAATCCTTTAAAAATGAATCCGTATTGGACCTTTTTGCCGAGAATATCCGTGAGCATGAAAAAGGCTTGATTACGGATCCTTACGACGGCGAAGCTTTCTTGCCCGTCTTATCCGTTTACGGCCCCGATAAGGGAGGAAAATACGAGGTTTTCGAAGCATTCGATTTTCTTTCCCAAAGAGTTCTGTTTCCGGATAATAAAGTTCGGTCGGATTCTCCGGTGCATTTGGAGGTCCTTTTTCGTGTGAAAGAGAGGGAGTACAAATATATATTTGATTACAGGCAAGCCGTTATTTCGGAAGAATGCCTGTATATGCGAGATCTTGTATCAAAAAAACCGGATATATTGTTTGAACGGATAGGAACCGAATATTACCTTGGTCCTGGTTTGGGAAGCTTTGAATTACAAGACCTAAACCCATCCCTTTCGCTTTTGTCCTGTCTTTCAAAAAGCGACAAAAGCAATATTCTAAACGATGCCGCGGCTTGGTTTCAAAGCATCCGATACGTTCGTTATGACGATACCTTATCCTTATCCTATGAAAACCTTTTTCCTATTCTTTCGGATTCCTTGGAAAAGGGCGGACTTCTCCTTCTGGATGACCGCGGTTTTCAGCCGGACTCGAATTTCTTTTTGCGTATCATCGAAATGTTTAAAGACCCGATATTGAATAAAAAAGGAGCCCAATTGATTTTCACCTCCGGTGATCCTACGATTATGAATTCCGCCGTATTCCGAAGAGACGAAATTTGGTTTTCGGCTGTAAACAAGAACAACGAATCGATGCTGTATCCTCTTGTCCTTTTCAAATTAAACAAAGAAAATTCCGTATACATTGATTACGGAAAAGAGTACACGGAAGGAAGGTACGGTGCGGATCCCGATTTTAAAGGCTTTCGCTCGAAGGAGGAAGACCCATGAAAAGCGAGCCTTTAAAAGCCGATACAAAAGAAAAATTGGAAGCCTTAATGCAAAAGAAAACAAAAGAAACTCAGGTCCTTCACCCCTTGCCGCCTTATACGGTCATTTTTTGCGAAGGTACCAAAACGGAGCCCTTATATATCCGAGGCTTTACCGAACGAATCAACAAAAAGTACGAAGATATGACGCCGAAAGAACGAATTACGGTTATCGGAACGGGGAGAAGCGGAAAAAGTCTTTTGGATTACGCAAGAAAAAAAGTTAAAACGGAATTTCCCGAATGCCAAGTCGTGTGGCTTATGTACGATAAGGACGACTCCTCCGATGACGATTTTGACAACACCCAATTCAGTGCACAGGATCGGGCCTCGAAGCAAGAATATCGTGTGGCATGGTCCAACGAATGTATCGAGCTTTGGTTCCTGCTTCACTTTCGGCCTCTTTTCTCGCAAATAGGCAGAAAGCGGTACAAAGAAATATTAAGAGAATACTTTCCCTACAGGAAAAACGCATTGCAAATCTACGACATACTCAAAGACAAAACCGATATCGCCATCGCTCGAGCAAAAACGCTATACGAAAGCTACGAAAAGAACACGCCTCCCTCCAAAAGGATTCCGGCCACAAGAATGCACGAATTAATAGCTTTCTTACGGGAATATCTATAGCCCATCAATACAATCAAACAATATCCGCAATATCGAAGGATAAAACCTTCTTTAAATCCTCAAGGCCGACTTCCACTTGGCATCCGATTTTACCCGCGCTGAAGAATATGGTTTCAAAATTCTCCGCGGTTTTATGGATGACGGTTTGAAAAGGCTTTTTCATTCCTATGGGCGAACAACCGCCGTGAACATAACCGGTCAAAGGGAATAGCTCCTTTAATTTAATCATTTCCACGGATTTTTCCCCTACGCATTCGGCGGCCTTCTTTAAGTTCAGTTCCTCCGCCACGGGAACCAAAAACACGTAATGCTTTTTGGATTTGCCCACCGTCACCAACGTTTTAAAAACCCGATTCGGATCTTGGTTCAAAACCCTCGCCACCTCAAGCCCGGCTACGGCATCTGTTTTTTCGTAATCATGGCTTTTGTATGCGATTTTTGCTTTATCCAGTATTCTCATCACGTTTGTCTTTGTAGTCACTTGGTCTCCCCTTTTCCTCGCATCTTTTTGATTTCTTTAAAACGGTTCTATTATATCACCTTATGACCCTCGACTTAAAGACAACCTAAGAAACTTCAATTCATAGAATATAGCTTTTCGTATTCTTCATCTAAAGACAATATGATTTTTTCCGTCAGCTCAAACAAGCGGTTCAAGTCTTCCTGGATATCTTTACGGTCTTTTATGAGCTCCGTATGCCAAAAATACGGCCACATCCCGGCGGAGCCTCCCCCTTCCGAATAGATGATAAAGGCCAATCGGGAGTCGCTGCATAAAAGCTCGGTGCTGTTTTTGTACAAAGACAAGTCCGTGATCACTTCCACGTACTCTCGGACATCCTCGGGTATCTTGCGGTAGTCCGGTGCAAACAGGGACCCGTCGGGATTCCGAGGAAGCTCAAACAAAGCAATCATGTTTTTAACGGCCAGATCCGAAAAAAAGCCCTTCAGATTCCTTACCAACCCGTTGTATTCCGAAATGTCCTCCAAAAGCTCGGCGCTTAAAGGAACACCGATCAATAAATCGTCAAAGACGATTTCTCGGTTCATAATCTTTTCATAGATCCCGTCCATTCTTTTGGCTACGGGATTCGTCCGAAGAATATACTCCTTTTCTTGGCCAACGGATTCTACTTCCCTGTTTTCTTGGGTTTCATTTAAGCTTTCGGAATACAAAGAAAGTATCTTCGAAACCTTACTAAGGGTTAATGCTTGTACCGCAACGATGAGAATTACGGAAAAGATAAAAAGGACGACCAAAATTCGGCTCAGGTCGGACATTTTATTAAATCCGTTATCTTTACTTGTTTTTTGCAACGGTTACACCTCCGTCTTGTTTCATTCCCAATATGTCGATTATACTATACTTTGTATAGAATTTACCATCGGATCGTCTTTTCTATGTATTTCGGAGGCAAAATAAAAGCCGTTAATATAACGGCCTTTATTGGAAACACGGATTTTTTATTTATTCTCTACATAAGTACGATAGTACTCAAAGGTTTTAATTTCATCACGGTTCCAAATTTCCACCCATTTATCCAAGCCTGCAGCGTATATTTGCTCGATATATTGCTCCCATTCATTGTCGATATTGGCTATCTGCCCTTGATTGAATCGGGTGATAAAATCTTTATGAACCGCATTGATTTGGGCAGAGGTTTCTTCTTGTAACGTCTTAAATTCCTTGTACATTTCCATGGGCATTGTGAAGGCGGAATAGTACTTATCCGGTCGAATCCACAAGCTGTCATCATAGAAGCCGCCGGGGTGATATTTATTCCAGAACTCAACCCATTGGACGGTGCAGGCA
>JAAYHZ010000398.1 GCA_012744235.1 Clostridiaceae bacterium | reverse complement strand
GGATGATTTGGGGGAACATGTTGTAGTCCGGGTTGCTTTTGCTTCGCAAAAGCTCCATGGTTTTTGAAACCAGGCCGTTATGAAGAATTACCTTGATGGACCCTTCTTTGTTTCGGTAAATAATATATACCGTGTCTTGGACATCCATTCCGACGGAATAGTCCTTTTTCGCATCATCGGCATTGGAGACGGCATTGTTCCATTTGCCCGGAGAAGATAAAACCGAAGAGCATATGCCGAAATCTCCGTGGTAGTAGTAGTTGATGACGGTACCGTCGGATTTGATGGCGATATATTGCGAATTCGGATAATTGGACAAAAAAATCACTTCCTTTTAGAATTCTCTAAATATTATGTAACATCTTGGCGCAATATTCATAATATACATTGTAAATTAAATTATTAAGGAGGCAAATGAATGGGTTTGGATCGTCATAAGGTAGTTCCCGGATTAATCAACGAAGGAGATTTGTGTCATATAAGAGAAGCTGTATGTATACATACAGAGAAAATATATGATTCCTGCAAAGACAAGGATTGTTTGGAAGACGCTCAGGTCATATTCAAAAATCCGAGATGGGTCCAGATGATCGTCAACAGAGCCGTCAGCGTAAAGATTACGGATGCCGAAGTGAAATTTGTATATACCGACGTGGAACCGCTGCCTTTCAAAAGAGGATTCTATACGGTGCATACGAAGTACTTCATTAAAGTCACCTTGAGCTTCTTGGTACCGAGCAATCCGAAGGGACATCATACCATCCAAGTTGAAGGATTGGTTATTTTCGATAAGAAAGTAATCCTGTTCGGATCGGAAGGAGGCGTCAAGATCTTCCGCTCGAACTCCCGTGAAGGCAACTCCATACAAGAACTCGGAGACACGTTGCAGCAAGACAATCTGCCGATCGTAAAAGTAGAAGTTGCGGAACCGATTCCTCTGAATGCTCGAATCGTTGAAGTTTGTGAAAAACACGACTGCTGCTGCTTAGAAGACATTCCGAGATGCATCCTCGATTGCTTGTGCGACAATGAAACCGATGTTGCCGGAACGGAAGAACACCACAGAGGACCCACGAAAGAGGTCGTGGTTTCCATCGGATTGTTCTCCATTACCAAACTGCTCCGTGTTGTACAATTGTTAGTACCTGCATTCTCCTTCTGCGTACCTGAAAAAGAATGCATGGCTTCCACCGATGAAAATCCTTGCGATATCTTCGATACCATTGATTTCCCGGTTGAAGAATTCTTCCCTCCCCAGATCTTCGACTTCCCCGGAGCACTGCCGGATAGAGACGGAAATGGCAAGTTCAATTTCTAGAAGGAAGCCGGCATCGTAAAGCAAAAAAATACCAAAGAAAGCCTGTCTTAAGAAAAAGGCTTTGTGAGCCGAATGAGACCGTACACGAGTAAATTCGATTGTACGGTCTTTCATATTGCTTTTTTGATTGATACAAAACCTTTTTTAAAACGAATCGGCCGGCAAGTTATGCAGATTTCTCCTTCCCTTGGTAAAAACCCGCAAAACCGAGCATAATAGCATTGAATAAACCTATATACCTCTGCTACAATAGGTTTAATCATGAACGATTAGGATACGATATTGTTAGACGGAGGATGGAAAATAATGAAGCTGTATAACACCATGACGAGGAAAAAAGAAGAGTTTGTGCCCTTAGAAGATAACAAGGTAAAGATATATTCTTGCGGACCGACCGTTTACAACTACTTTCATATTGGAAATGCACGTCCCTTTATTATATTTGACTGCTTAAGAAGATATTTCGAATACCGGGGATACGATGTGACATTCGTCCAAAACTATACGGATATTGACGATAAGATGATCAATCGAGCCAACGAAGAAGGAATTACCGTCAAGGAGCTGGCCGATCGGTTTATTAAAGAATACGAAATCGATGCGAAAGGATTGGGCATACGCCCGGCTTCGGTGCATCCGAAGGCTACGGAGCATATCGACGATATCATTGCGTTTATAAAAACCTTGATGGAAAAAGGCTATGCCTACGAAGCGGGCGGTGATGTGTATTACGACACCTCCAAAAATCCCGAATACGGCAAATTGTCCAATAAAAATTTGGATGAACTGGAATTGGGTGCGCGAATCGAAGTGGACGACCGCAAAAGAAACCCCATGGATTTCGTATTGTGGAAAGCCAAAAAGGAAAACGAACCTTACTGGAACAGCCCTTGGGGAGAAGGCCGGCCGGGATGGCATATCGAATGCTCCGTCATGTCCATGAAATATTTAGGAGACACCATCGACATACACTGCGGCGGGGCCGATTTGGTGTTCCCTCACCATGAAAACGAGATCGCCCAAAGCGAGAGCGCAACCGGTAAAACCTTTGCCCGCTACTGGCTCCACAACGGGTTCATCAATATAAACAACGAAAAAATGTCCAAATCCAAAGGAAACTTCTTTACCGTAAGAGACATCGTAAAACACTTCGATTACGAGGTGCTGCGATTCTTCATGCTGTCGGCTCACTACCGAAGCCCCATCAATTTCAGCGACGAGCTTTTGCAGCAGGCGGAGAAAGGATTGGACCGTATATACGAATGCCTTTTAAACTTAAAGCGGATATTTAAAGAAGGCGTAACCGGAGGAGCGCTGTCGGAGGAGCTGGTCGAAAACTTGAAGGGATACAAAGAAAAGTTTATCGAGGCCATGGACGACGATTTGAATACCGCCGATGCCGTTTCCGTTTTGTTTGAAATGGTACGGTACGCAAACGGCTTGATAAACGGCCAAGCGTTAAATCCGGCGGAAGCCAAGGTTGTGTATGATTTATTCAAGGAGCTAGGCGGCGTACTGGGGCTTTTAGGCAACGAAAAGGACGAGGATGAAGATATCGACCAAAAGATTAAAGACTTAATCGAAAAACGCCAAGAAGCTCGGAAAAACAAAAATTGGGCGGAAGCGGACGCCATCCGTGACCGATTAAAAGAAATGGGAATCGTTTTGGAAGATACACCCCAAGGTGTTCGTTGGAAAAGAATATAACCGAAGGTGCACTAATATGAGCGGCATTAAGATATTGTATTCGGACCGAACGGATCCGTGGCTGAACCTGGCTGTCGAACACTATTTGCTGGATTCCGTTTTACCTGACCAAATCCTTTTGTATATCTGGCAGAACAAGAATACGGTAGTTATCGGAAGAAACCAAAACGCTTGGCGGGAATGCGCCGCCGAGCTTTTGGAGCAAGAAGGCGGGAAGCTGGCCCGAAGGCTCTCCGGCGGGGGAGCGGTGTACCACGACTTGGGGAATTTAAATTATACCTTTGTGGCGGGAAAGTCATTGTATGACGTGAACAAGCAGTACACCGTCCTTTTGGATGCGGTCCGAGCATTAGGAATACCGGCGGAGATGACAGGAAGAAACGATCTTGTAGTCGACGGGCGAAAGTTCTCCGGGAATGCCTTTTGCAACCGCAAAAACGGTTCTTATCACCACGGAACCCTCTTGGTTTCCGTGGATATGGATAAGCTTTCCCGATATCTTCGCGTCTCTACGGAAAAAATGAAGGCCAAAGGAGTTCAATCGGTAAGGTCCCGTGTCGTTAATCTTACGGAGTACGTTCCTTCTCTTACCGTTCGGGATGTGGCGGACAGTTTAAAAGAAAGCTTTGAAAAGCATTACGGAAAGGCCGGGGAAGTCATCACCGGCTTTGACGGCTTTCCCCAAGATACCCTCCGCGAATTGTATAACCGATATTCTTCTTGGGAATGGCTCTACGGAGAAGCGCCGCCTTTTGACTTCAGCTTTTTCGAGAAGTTTTCTTGGGGTGAAATCCAATTTCACTTTGAACTGGAAGGCGGGCTGATTCGTCGTGCCTTCGTATACTCCGACGCTATGGATGAGGAATTCATTTTAAGGCTGAAAGCCTGCTTTACGGAAAAGCGGCTGAAAATATCCGATTTGACCGAACATATTAAAGAAAGATTTCCGGAGCCGGAATTGAAAGAACAAGTGACGGATATCATGCGATTGCTGCAAAGCCGTGATTTATAATAGTAACCGGGATAAAAAAGGAGGGTTAAGATATCGAACCGATTGAATATAGCAAAACGGAAGCCTCGCGCATGATGCCATTGGCTCTTGCCTTTGTGGGAGATGCCGTTTATGAGTTGTATATTCGAAGCCGGATATTGTCCGACGGAAATTTGACCGCCGGTACGCTTCATAAAATGGCGGTCAAATACGTATGTGCACATAGCCAAGCCTATGCCGCGGAAATGCTCAAGGACAAGCTTTCCGAAGAAGAAACCTATATTTTTAAAAGAGGTCGGAACGCTTGGTCCCCCTCGGTGCCGAAAAACTGCAACGTAACGGAATATCGGCAAGCCACGGGGTTGGAAACCTTGATCGGGTATTTGCATTTAACCGGGCAGAAGGACAGGGCGGATCAAATTATGGC
>JAAYHZ010000038.1 GCA_012744235.1 Clostridiaceae bacterium | reverse complement strand
ATATCATCCTATCGTCGGTGCGTTTTTCGTCGGAGCGTACTTTTTTCTTTCTGTGATATAATGGATAAGTAAAGAAACGGATAAAAGAAGGCGAAAGGGGCTTTTCATGTACAGGATCTTGATTGTGGAAGACGATTTAACCATCGCAAAAATCATCAAGGATACCTTATGCAAATGGGACTTTGAAGCGGAGATTGTAAGTGATTTTCGAAACGTCGTCGAAGAGGTGATAAAATTCGACCCTCACTTGGTGCTTTTGGACGTTTTTCTTCCCTTTTTTAACGGCTATCACTGGTGCGGCGAAATTCGTAAGTCTTCCAAGGTTCCCGTTATCTTTATTTCTTCCGCGGGAGACGGCATGAATATTGTGATGGCCGTCAACATGGGCGGTGACGATTTTATTGTCAAGCCCTTCGACTTGAACGTCCTTATTGCAAAAGTCCGAGCTTTAATACGTAGAACCTATGCCTTCCATGAAAAACAAAACGTTTTGGAGTATAGGGGGGCGGTTTTGAATTTGAATGATGCCACCCTGGCTTTTGATAACAACAGGATTGAGCTTACCAAGAACGAATTTAAAATCCTTCGCTTGTTGATGGAAAACATAGGAGAAGTCGTCCCGAGGGATGAAATTATGCTGACGCTTTGGGAAAGCGATGAATTTATCGACGACAACACCTTGACGGTGAACGTGACTCGACTTCGAAAAAAGCTTGCCGAAGCGGGCCTGGAGGATTTTATCGTCACAAAAAAGGGAATGGGGTACATGGTCAAATGACGAGGACAAAAGGAAAGGATAAAAAAAGTATCAAAAGCCTTTTTCGCATCCTTCTTATGTATTTTTCGTATTACAAACGAGCCTACGGTATCGCTTTTTTATGCTTCTCTGTTCTTTTTTTCATTTTCTATCTCTACGATCTGCCGAAGGAGCCCTTTTACTACGGCCTTTTGCTAATCGGAACGATTTTGATTGTTTTAAGCGTTCCGGATTTTATAAAGGTTTATCAAAAACACGACTTTCTTTTGAGGCTGAAAAAGAGCTTCGCTTATGCGGATCTCGATTTTCCTACCGCCAAAAACGTTATCGAGGAAGACTTTATCGAGCTTGTCAAAGCCGTAAACCGAGAGAGAATCCGAATGATTGAAGAACAAGATCGGAAGCTTTCCGACATGAAGGAATACTATACCGTGTGGGCTCATCAAATCAAAACTCCCATTGCGGCCATGCGGTTGATTCTGCAATCGGGACCCTCGGAAAAAAACGACGAGTTGTCGGAGCAGTTGTTTCGCATCGAGCAGTACGTGGAGCCGGTTTTGCAGTACATTCGGATGGAGGATATGAGCTCCGCCCTGTTGATTCGGCGTTGTTCCTTGGACGACTGCATCAAGCAAGCGGTGCGAAAATATTCCAAGTCTTTTATTCGTAAGAAAATTAAGCTTTCCTATAGCGAACTGAAAAAAGATGTGCTGACGGATGAAAAGTGGCTGGTATTCGTGATCGAGCAGCTGTTGTCCAACGCCTTGAAGTACACAGAAAAAGGAGAAATCTCCATTTACATGGACGAAAAATTGCCCGATACACTGGTGATCGAGGATACCGGTATCGGCATTGCTCCGGAGGACCTGCCCCGCATATTGGAAAAAGGCTACACCGGCTATACCGGAAGAGCGGACAAAAGAGCCACCGGCATCGGTCTGTATTTATGCAATACCATACTCAAAAAAATGTCTCATACCTTTCATATCGAGTCGGTTCCGGGAAAGGGTACGAAAGTGAAAATCGGCTTGGGCTCCTATGATTTAAAGGTCGAATAACCTTACGAAAATGTAAGGGTTGAAAAGAAAACCGTAAGGTTAAGTTAAGGCAGCCGAAAAACTCCTTTGCTATAATGGTCCCGTGATAGGAGGGATCAATTGAAATGTACTTGTTAGAAGTTAAAAATTTAAAAAAAGTGTATACCACAAGGTTCGGCGGAAATGCCGTGAAAGCCTTGAACAACGTTTCTTTTACCGTGGACGAAGGAGAAATGATCGCCATTATGGGGGAATCCGGCTCCGGTAAAACCACCCTTTTGAATATGATTGCCGCCTTGGACAAACCTACCGGCGGAGAAGTTTATCTGAACGGGAAAAACATCACCGTAATCGGCGACAAGGAAATCTCCTCTTTCCGAAGAGAGAATCTGGGCTTTGTGTTTCAAGACTTTAATCTGTTGGATACGTTTTCGATCCAAGACAATATATTCTTGCCTTTGGTTTTGGCGGGAACGCCTTATGAAGAAATGAACAAAAGGCTTACCTCCGTTGCCAAACGGCTCCGGATAACCGACCTTTTATCCAAGTATCCTTACGAGGTGTCGGGCGGGGAAAAGCAAAGGACCGCCGTAGCCCGAGCTTTGATTACACACCCGAAGCTGATTTTAGCGGACGAACCTACCGGTTCTTTGGATTCCCGTTCATCCGACGAGCTTTTAAAGCTTTTTAATGAAATCAACAACGACGGGCAGACCATTTTGATGGTGACCCACAGCGTCAAGGCGGCAAGCCACGCAAAAAAAGTTTTATTCATCAAGGACGGGGAAGTGTTTCACCGGATCTACAAAGGGGACTGTACCAACGAAGAGATGTACCAAAAGATCTCGGATACGTTGACTTTAATTGCTACGGGCGGTGTTCGAAATGAGTAAAACGTTCTTTTATTTAAAGCTTGCCGTAAACAACTTGAAGAAAAACTCCAAGGCCTACGTCCCCTATATTATAACCTGCATCGGCACCATCATCATGTTTTACAACATGTGCTTTTTGGCATCGGCAAAAACCTTGGGCTTGATAAGTGATGACGGTTCGCTTAAGATGATTCTCACTTTCGGAACGGTTGTCATTGGCATTTTTTCCGCAATCTTCTTGTTCTACACCAACAGTTTTTTGGTGAAGAAGCGAAAAAAAGAGTTCGGACTTTTCAATATCTTAGGCATGGAAAAAAAGCATATCGCCAAGATCATGTTTTGGGAAACGGTCCTTACGGGGGCTATAAGCCTTTCGGCGGGGCTGGCCGGAGGCATTCTTTTGAGCAAGGCCATGATCCTTTTGCTTTTTAAAATCATTGCCATCCGGGTTACCTTCGGCTTTGAAGTTCCTACCCTCGCCGTCGTTATCACCCCGGTTCTTTTCGGTGCCATCTTTGCGATCAATTTTATCTACAACTCTTTAACCGTACGGCTGTCGAAGCCCGTGGAGCTTTTAAAGGGCGGGAACGTAGGGGAAAAAGAACCGAAAACCAAACTTTTTCAAGGAATCGTCGGTCTTCTTTCTCTTTCCGCCGGCTACTATATCGCTCTTTTTACGGAATCGCCCCTGCAGGCATTGACTCTTTTCTTTATCGCCGTTATTTTGGTGATGATCGGAACCTACTGCCTTTTTACGTCGGGAAGCATTGCGGTTCTTAAATTGTTGAGGAAAAACAAGAACTATTACTACAAGCCGAAAAACTTCATCTCCGTATCAAGCATGATCTACCGAATGAAGCGAAATGCCGCAGGCCTTGCCAACATATGCATTTTGTCCACGGCGGTTATCGTCATGCTGTCCTCCACCGTTTCGCTATACATCGGTGTGGAAGATGTATTGCGGACACGCTATCCGAGAGATATTACCGTAGGCTCCTCCTTTATATCCGATGAGAACGTCGAAAAGATGAACAAAATCATTGAGGATACGACGGATTCTTTGGGAATCGAAAGAAGAAACGTTTTAAATTACCGATATTTGACGGTTGTCGCCTTCCAAGAGGATTCCCGTTTTCAACTCCAAGGAGATTCTTTAAGGTTTAAGGACAGCGCCGCACTCTTTTTCATGGACATAGACGGGTACAATAAAATGTACAATGCGAACAAGACCTTGGAAGAAAACGAGGTTTTGCTTTACGAATACCGAGGCCGTTTGCCGGGAGACTCTATGACAATAGAAGATTTGCAGCTTCGTATTAAAGAACGGGTTCCGGCCTTTGAAGGAGACGGAAACACGAGTGCCATGATGATCAACAGCTTCTATTTGGTGGCACGGAAGGATGATTTGCAAAAAATTATTCGTGTGTCGGACCCCGATAATACCAAGGGTAAAGATTTAGCCTACTTTTACGGCTTTGACGTGAATGCGGACAAACAAACCCAAATCCAATTGGCAACGGAAATACGAAAAGGGCTGAAGGAGTTAGGCATATCCTACTATGCAGACGGGGCGGACTTGTCCCGCGAAAGCTTCTATACCCTCTACGGCGGCTTGTTTTACTTAGGGATCTTTTTAGGGCTTTTGTTTATCATGGCCACGGACCTCATCAATAACTACAAGCAAATCGCGGAAGGCTACGATGACAAAGAACGGTATGAAATCATGCAAAAGGTGGGGATGAGTCGTGAGGAGGTTAGAAAATCCATCAACAGCCAAGTAATCAAGGTGTTCTTCCTGCCTCTTTTGGCGGCCGTTATCCATATCGCCTTTGCTTTTAAGGTCATTACCAAGCTTTTGGAGATATTCAATCTTACCAACGTGCCGTTATTCGCTCTGTGTACTCTTTCCACCATACTGATCTTTTCCGTCTTCTACGTTGCCGTATACACCCTTACCGCAAAGACCTACTACAAAATCGTCAAAGGCTAAAGGCGTGACACGATCTTGTGCCGGCGATACCGGCAAAATTATAATTGGTATGAGAACAAAGCCGGCTTCGATGCCGGCTTTGTTTTAACCGTCAAATTTTCCGCCATTCTTCGACGCAAGCGATAAACCGCTTCGGCTCGTCCACGGCAAACCAACGGATGCCCATGTCCAAAAGCCGGAATAGATTCTTTTTGTCGAACTTGTAGGGAAGAACCTCCAAGTCCAAGCCTCTTTTCGACGTTTCTTCCAAAGCGTATTCCACAAAGGAAGGATCCAATTGGTAGCGCCAATCGGTAAAGCTTTCCGGGTCGTTCAGGTGGAGCTGCACTTGGTTTAAGCCTTCAAATTCCGCTTCTTTTGCACGGTTGAATTTTTCCATGATGGCCGGGGCTTTTCCGCCGATCCAGAGCATGGTCCGCATGTCCTTTACGTACCGCTTCATCGTCATGCAGTTTTCGCGGTTGTTGTGGGTGAATATGACTTGAGCGCTCATGGAATAGTCTTTTATCATTTTGGCTAACTCCGAAAGATCCACGTCTTTTAAATCCAGATAAACCAAACGATCCGGTTGGCCCTTCATGGCTTTAAAGGTTTCTTCCAATGTAGGCACCTTAAATCCTTGAAACCTTTCATGAAGCTTGGCTCCCATATCAAAGGCTTTGACTTCTTCCAAGGTACACTCCCTTATGCTCCTGTTTTCATATTCCGGGGCGGTTACCGCGATTCTTTTGGGCGTATCGTCATGAAAAGCGATGATGACGCCGTCTTTTGTGGTCCGTATATCCAATTCCGGAATTCCCCCTAACGACCAGGCGTATTCAAAGGCTTCCATGGTGTTTTGGGGCATTTCCTCGTTGGTGCTTTGATGAAATTGCCAATAGATCTTTTCGTCTTTTCGATTCATTTTTGTACACCTTTATATATAAATGTTAAAAAAATTATACCGGTTGCCAAAGATATTTCCTAGTGTTTCGTGACACCGTCATATTCCCTCGCGGTCTTTTGCAGCTTTTTCGTTATACTAATATCAAATCTTTTAAAAATGTTAAATAGATTCATAAATATATCAAATATTTTTTTCTTCGTTCATGTATACTAAGAGTAGTGAAGGAAGGTAAAGGATAGTTGGAAATGAAGACCGGCGGCAGAGCAAAATTTCATTTTGACAATGTTTACGAAGAGATGAACCGGAAGGTGGGACCGTACATCATCTACCAAATCGGGGATTTGTACTGCGAACCCGGCTACCGTGTACCGAATCATCGTCAGCTTGTACATGAGATCAGCTACATCGTCTCGGGCTCCGGAGTGTTCATAACCAACGGAACGGAAACGGAAGTTTCAAAGGGAATGCTTTATCTTAATCGAATCGGAGAAGATCATGAAATACGGTCTTCGGAAAACGAACCTTTACGCTATTTTTATTTGGGATTTGTCTTTGATTCCAAGGCTTCTTTAAACGAAACCTTGTCAAAGCAAAAGGCTTTGTTTGACGATCCGAAAAATCGTATGGCCTATGACGGAACCGGCATTCAAGATTTGTTTATGAAAATGTTTACGGAGCTTTTGACATTGGATACTTTTACGGAAGTTATGTTGGAAGCGTACCTTACCCAAATCCTCGTCAAAACCTACCGAGCCTTCAGCCAAAAAAAGTACCGCACATACAAGGTCAACGAAAGAGATACGGATCAAAACCGGGTATACGACATCGTCCACTATATCGATACCCAAGCGGAAAACATTCAAAATTTGGCGCAACTAAGCCGCATATTCGGATACAGCTACACCCATATCGCCCAAAAGTTTTATACGGTGACGGGAGAGCATTTACGCTCCTACTATTTCAAAAGGCGGTTTGAGAAAGCCAAGGAATATATCCTAAAGGGACACAGCATCACGGCCACGGCGGAAATGATCGGGTACAAGTCCATTCATGCTTTCAGCAGAGCCTTTCACGGCTTTGTCGGCATGACCCCGACGGATTTTCGCAAGTGGGCGGAAGAGAACATGGAAAAGGATGCATAACCTGATACGGGTTTTATCAATATACAATGGAGGGAGATTTGTCTATGACAATGAAAGTTGCCATTATCGGATGCGGGACGATTGCCAATTCGGCTCATATTCCCGCTTACATGAAGAACAAGGAAGTGGAAATCAAGTATTTTTGCGACATCATTCCCGAAAGAGCCAAGGCTGCCGTAGAAAAATACGGCTGCGGGATCGCGGTAACGGATTACAAGGAAATCCTAAAGGATCCGGAAGTGACGGCGGTTTCCGTTTGTACACCGAACAAAGAACATGCCTATATCTCCATCGACTGCTTGAGAGCCGGAAAACACGTATTGTGCGAAAAACCGGCGGCCAGAACCTATGCGGAAGCTTTGGAAATGCAAAAGGCGGCCCAAGAAACCGGGAAAATCTTGAACATCGGTGTTGTCAATCGTTTCAACGACAGTGTCAACCGAATCAAGGAATACATTGACAGCGGTAAATTGGGAGAAGTATTCCACGTATACGTCAGCTTTCGTTCACACCGCTCCATCCCGGGCTTAGGCGGTGCTTTTACTACGAAAGAAATCGCCGGCGGCGGTGCCTTGATCGATTGGGGCGTTCATTTCCTGGACATTGTTATGTACTGCTGCGGAGATCCGAAACCGATTACGGTTACGGGAGAAGCCTTCTGCAAGTTAGGCAAAAACATGAAGGAATACGTCTACACAAGCATGTGGGCAGGTCCTCCGAAATATGACGGGATTTATGATGTAGACGATTCCATTACCGGTATGATTCGTACCGAAGGCCCGGTTATTACCTTCAACGGTGCTTGGGCTCAAAACATCGGAGAAAGAGAAATGTATATCGACTTTATGGGGGACAAGGCCGGTATCCGTTTGGACTACGGCGCAGGGTTTACCCTCTATACCGTGGAAAACGGGGCATTGGTTTCATACAAACCCCAGTTTAACATGACCAATCATTTTGAAAACGAAATCAATGCTTTCGTGGATTGTATCAAGACCGGAAAGAAATTGGCTTCCCACATCGATACCGTCATCATTACGGCAAAGATCATGCAGGCAATCTACGATTCCTCCGACCAACATCGTGAAATTGTTTTAGGATGATGAATTATGATTAAAATCGGATTTATTGATTATTACTTGGACGAATGGCATGCCAACAACTACCCTGCTTGGATCAGGGAAGCCTCCGGAGGGGAAATGGTTGTAGCCTACGCGTACGGGATGATTAAAAGCCCTATCAGCGGGATGACCACGGAGCAATGGTGTGAAAAGTACGGTATTGAAAAGTGCGAAACCATAGAAGAAGTCATTGAAAAAAGCGACGTACTGACGGTTCTGTCTCCGGACAACTGCGAAATGCACGAGGAGCTTTGCCAAATGCCGCTGCGCTCCGGAAAGCCCGTTTATGTGGACAAGACCTTTGCGCCGGACAAAGCGACAGCCGTCCGCATAATGGAATTGGCGGAAAAGCACGGCACTCCCTGCTATTCCACCTCGGCGCTACGCTTTGCGGAAGAATACAAGGCCATCGACTGCGACGGAATACTTATGATAAACAGCTGGGGACCCGGTAATTTTGACACCTATTCCGTCCACCAATTGGAACCCATTGTGATGCTGATGAAGGGAAAAGCAAAAAGAGTCCTTTGCAACAAAGGCCAAAAATGGCTGAACATGACCGTGGAATTCGAAGACGGAAGAGTGGCGACCTTGTCCCAAATGGAAGCGGGAGCACCCTTTATGATGAATATTTGCAGCGTGAAGGGAAACAAGGTCGTAAACGTGCAGTCGGACTTCTTCAAGGCTTTCATCAAGGAGCTGGTTTCCTTCTATCGAACGGGAATTGTTCCGGTACCTCACGAAGAAACCGTTGAAATCATGGCAATACGGGAAAAGGGGCTTTTGGCTCTTGAAACTCCCGGAGAATGGGTGTACCTTTAATACCGGGGAAGATCTATAGGAATACGAGGAGGTAGATGGAATGAAATTCAAAATCGGGATTATTGCCGACTGGCTTCGACTTCCTTTTAAAGAAAGTATGGAAGTGTGCAAAAAGATGGGAGCGGACGGCGTGCAATTGTATGCCGTCGAAGGCGAAATGGCTCCGGAAAACATGACCCCGGCTCTTATCGCCGAAAAAAGAGCCGTTATCCGCGACAACGGTTTGGAGGTTTCCGCCCTCTGCGGAGACTTAGGAGGACACGGGTTTGAAAGAGCGGAAGACAACGTATGGAAGGTGGAAAAATCCAAACGCATAGTGGACTTGGCGTTGGAATTAGGGTCCCGGGTCGTAACCACCCACATCGGGGTTGTTCCCGAGGATACGGAATGCGACAAGTACAAAATTATGCAGGAGGCCTGCAACGAATTGGCGGAATACGCCCATAGCAACGGCGCTTTCTTCGCCATCGAAACCGGTCCGGAACCGGCGGCTCGCCTGAAGAAATTTTTAGACGGTTTGGACTCCAAGGGCGTTGCGGTGAACTTGGACCCGGCGAACTTGGTTATGGTAACCGACGATGATCCGGTTCAAGCGGTCTATACCTTGAAGGACTACATTGTTCATACCCATGCCAAAGACGGTATTCTCTTGAAGAAAACCGATCCGGCCATTGTTTACGGCTTTTTTGCCGACGGCGGTATCGGGGATTTAAGGTTGGAGGACTATTTCAAGGAAGTACCCTTAGGACAAGGGCAAGTGGACTTTGACAACTACTTGAAGGCTTTGCAGGACATCGGCTTCAAAGGATATT
Organism: Clostridiaceae bacterium; assembly: GCA_012744235.1. Taxonomy (GTDB): domain Bacteria; phylum Bacillota; class Clostridia; order JAAYHZ01; family JAAYHZ01; genus JAAYHZ01. The sequence continues at coordinate 3,946 of JAAYHZ010000038.1, read as the reverse complement.
TGACCATTGAAAGGGAAGTAGGAAAGAACCCTGCCGCCGACATCCAATTGGCGGTGGATTTCCTGAAGGAAAAGATGGCGAAGCTGTAACATAAAAGGAATAACAAGGTTTAAGAATAAGGGCACGGTCTTTATAATGAAAGACCGTGTCTTTTTTTGATTTGGATAATTGTTTTCTTCCTTGGATACAATAACCTAAAGAAAGAAGGGACGAGTTGCGTATGTGGAAGAAAACGAATGAAACGAATACGGAACCTGTTGAAAAACCGGAAGACAACATCAATACTTCAACTCCTTCGGACCAAGATCCGTACGGAATCATGAAGCCCTTAAGTCCGGTGCTTACGGAGAATATCAACCGGCTCAAGGATATTTTTAAATACGATAAATCCGTAATCTACCGCTGTTTCGGAAACCGACATACCGAATCCTTTCATGCATGTATCGTGTTTGTTAGCAATATGGCGGATCATAAGGATATTAACGAAAACCTCATTGCCCCTATCCTGCAGAGCGATCTTCGGGACGTTCCAAAGGTCGAGATGATCGATTACTTGAAAACCAAAGTGATCCCTTCCATGGATATGAAAGAAACGGAATACATGGATTCGGTTCTTCAATCCCTTTTCGAAGGCGATACCGTCCTTTTTGTTGACGGCGAAGATAAAGCGCTGGTGATAAGGAGTACGGACTATGCAGAGCGGCAGATCACGGAGCCGGAATTTGAAAAGGTATTGGAGGGTCCGCGAGAGGGATTTGTTGAAAACTTATCGGTCAACTTGACCTTGATTCGCCGAAGAATAAAATCTCCGGAGTTAAAATTTAAGTTTAAAGAAGTGGGGACGCGAACTCGTACAACCATCTGTCTTTGCTATTTGGAGAACTTGGTGAACGAGAGGGTTTTGAACGAGCTGGAAAATCGAATCGACAAAATCGACATCGATTCCGTGGTAGGAGCCAATGTCATTGCGGAGAACATCGTGGATTCGCCTCTGTCCGTGTTTTCCACGGTAGGGTCTACCGAGCGGCCGGACGTAACGGTGAGCAAAATCTTAGAAGGACGTATCGCCATTCTTGTGGACGGATCCTCCAAGGTGCTGACCATGCCTTTTGTGTTTATCGAAAGCTTCCAAACGGCGGAAGACTACTATACCGAATATTACTTTGCTTCTTTAAACCGTATTTTGAGGATCACAAGTGCCGCCATTTCCATAGCCGCACCTTCCGTCTATCTGGCCTTGGTCACCTTCCATCAGGAGATGATACCCACTCCGCTTTTGCTGAGTATTTCGGCGGCTCGACAGGGAGTTCCCTTTCCCACCATTGTGGAGATGCTTTTGCTTTTGTTCGCCTTTGATTTGGTTCGAGAGGCCAGCGCGCGAATTTCCTCCCAAATGGGTCAGTCCATAACCATTGTAGGAGCTTTGATCTTAGGTCAAGCCGCCGTAGACGCCCGATTTTTCAGCTCTCTTATCGTCATCATCGTTGCCATCACCGGTACCACCGGGATCATGACACCCAAATTAAAAGGTGCATACATTATCATCCGAACGCTTTTGTTAATGTTGACGGCCGTCATGGGGATATACGGCCTGTGCTACGGGACCTTCGTTCTGTTTTTGCATCTTTTCAGTCTTCGCTCCTTGGGAGTACCCTTTATGATGGGCTTAGGCTCCGTTAAGCCGGATGAAATCAAAGATACCGTTATCCGAACTCCTTGGTGGTTTATGAATACGAGATCCAAGTTGGTATCCGGAATTGCGAGCAGGCGCCAATCCATGGACAGCAGAAAAGGAAAGATGATGTCGTGAAAGCATACGGAAAGAGTTTTCAAAAGCTTTTTATACTCCTTTGGCTTCTTTTATCGATTTTATTATGCGGCTGCTGGAACTATCGAGAAATCGAAGACCTTACCATTGTGGCCGGAGCGGCCTTGGATAAAGAAGGCGATATGTACATTTTAACCTTTGAAGTCATTGACGTAGCGGGAGGACCGGAAAAAAACCACTCCTCCGCATTGATCAAGGCTTCCGGGCTTACGTTATTCGAAGCCAGCCGCAACGCCATATCCGTTATCGGGAACAAGCTCTATTGGAGCCATGCGAAAATGATGATCATAAGCGAGGACATTGCCAAAGAAGGCTTGGTGCCGGTGATGGATTGGCTTGCAAGGGATGCGGAAATCAGGCAGACCATAAAGATTGTCGTATCCAAAGAAAAAACCGCCCGTGAAATATTGGAGATAACCCATCCTACCATAGAAGTGGTATCCTTGGCCATGGATCAGGTTTTTCAAAACAAGGATTCGGTGACCTCCGTACCTCGTGTTGAAGAGTGGAAGCTTTTTCAGGATTTGGCCCAGCCCGGTGTCAGCACCGCCCTTCCAACGGTCTATATTAACGAAGAGAACGGCAACAAGCGGCTTTTCGTATCCGGCAGTGCCATCTTCGACAAGGATCGTTTAATCGGATATTTAAACGATGAAGAAACGAAGCTTATGATGTTTGTTAAAAACGAAATTACAAGAGGCTTGATAACGGAAAAGATCGAACACAACGATATACCCATCAAAATTTCGCTGGAGATCTTAAAAAGCCAAACAGAAATCAAGCCCGTTGTCAAAGATGACGAAATTAAGTTCGAAATCGATATGACGGTCCATGGAAATATCGGCGAAATCGAAGGGTACCATTTTCATCTGGACCGAAAGGGTGCAAATCATTTGGAAAAACACTTTGAAGAGCTTTTGAACAAAAACATTGCGGCTTTTATAAAAACGATTCAAAAAGAATACGGCGTCGACATATTCGGCTTTGCCGATGCATTAAGCGCAAGGGATCCGAAAACATGGAAAAAAGTAGAACCCCGATGGAAAGAGGTTTTTAAAAACGTCGAGGTTACGGTGAATTCGGAGGTCCATATCGAAGGCGCCGCCATTCAAAAGAAACCGATAAGGATACGTGAATAATATGCTGGTATTTATAACGTTGCTCCACATTTTGGTTGTATTTCACGACTTTGTACCCATCGCAAAAGAAAAGAACGTAAAGCTCATGGTGATTTTTTTGTCCTTGACGGTTCTTTCTTACGTTCTGTTCTTTTTATCCATAAAGCAGGTTTTGCAGCCGAAGCTTTGCTTATGGTTTATGGATATGATCGATGCGGCCTTCGGCGAACGGGTAAGGAGTGATTTTCGATGAACAAAGAGGTTTTATCCGACAGGCAAATAGTCCCTATCATTGTCATGTTCCTTTTGGGGTCTTTGCTGCTTATCGACGTGGAATATTTCGCAAGACAAGATTCTTGGATCGCCGTTTTGTTGGGAGCGGTAGCTATTGTACCGATCTACTTGATATTCGTCCGCTTGGCGGTTTTGTATCCCGGAATGCACTTGTTTGAAATGACGGACGAAGTGTTCCCTCCTTTCGTCAGCCGGAGTATCACGGTTTTGTTTTCAATCTATGCGTATTTTACGGGAGCTTTTGTGGTTCGCATCAATTCCGAATTTATTCATACGGTAGCGTTCCCCGAAACACCCCCTTGGGCGTCTTTGATTATGATGGGCCTTACCATCATATACAGCTCGAAAATCGGGATGGAGGTGTTGGGCAGGTGGTCCCAGTTTTTCATTTATCCCGTGCTGCTGATCCTTTTGACGGTATCCGCTTTGGCCATGACCAATGCCAATGTCAATCACTTGCGCCCCGTTTTAGGAAGCGGATTCAAGCCGGTTATGGATGAAGCTTTGCTTCGCATCTTTTATCCTTTCGGTGAGATTATTATTCTCATGTACGCCTTAACATTTTCAAATGAAAGAAACAAACCGAAGAGGACCTTTTTTATCGGCCTTTTGATCGGATGCTTTATGATTGTTTTAATAAAAGTTCGAAACCTTCTTGTGCTGGGGCCGGAAATGGTGGAGCAGCTTTATTTTCCCTCCTATAACT
>JAAYHZ010000397.1 GCA_012744235.1 Clostridiaceae bacterium | reverse complement strand
GTTTGATCCTTGGTACATGTACACCGTTTATGTATGCAATTTGGCGACTAACAGCAGCTGCTGTCATGGTTTTCTGGAGAAAGCTTTACAGCTGAATCCCGATCTTACATTTATAAAAGAGATTCACCGGTTGTATGACCGGATGCGAAAAATGTGGAACGAGCAGAACGGAGAAGACTTGGAATCCATCGGCGGAGGATTTAACATAACTCTTGAAACCTTGCAGAATAAAAATCGGCGCAGTCGGATTGCTGCAAAGCTCCGCGAATTTGCGGAAGTTGTCGACAAAGTTGTAGAGGTTGTAAACAGCGGGATGAAATAAATCCCGTAGATTTTAAAGCAGAAAATATGCATACCAAAACCTACCCGGAGAAAACAACGGGTAGGTTTTGCATGAAGATGAACTTCCGAGTTTTTTTGTGGAGGTTACATATGGTAGTCTCCGGCAGCTTCCGGTTGATACAAAACTTTTTTGATATGAACTTTCATAACACCGGAGGGTACCTCCCACTCAATAACACTCCCTTCGCTATACCCGAGTATAGCCGTGCCTATGGGGGAGAATACGGAGAGCTTCTTTTTGCTTAGATCGGCTTCATCAGGGTAAACCAAAGAAACCTCCATTTCGTCGCCGTCAAGATGCAGAAGTACTTGCGAATTCTTCGTGACGACATCATCGGGAATTTGTCTTGGATTCACGATAATCGCTCTGTTGATTTCGTTTTCAAGATCCCGAATGGATTTATCGGTATTTTTCCCGATATGCAGTACGGATTCGATTTTCTTTTTAAGCCTTTCCATATCAATTTCCGTTATGTAGATAGCGGCGGCCTTCACAGTATTCTTTTCCGTTGACATCATAAATTGCTCCATTGTCATTTCAAATGTTATAAGGTCATTGCTCTCTTTTACCGTATGAAAACCGTTGTTGATAAACGCCCGAATGGACCTTTTATTTTCCTTGCGTATTTTCGCAATAACCTTTCGAGCTCTGAAATCAAAAAATGCGATTTTTAAGCTTTCTTGAATAGCCAATGTTCCTAATTTCTTTCCCCAATTTTTACGATCTCCGATAACAATAACGATTTCATAGTCGCTGTCCTTTTTTACAAGCCTAACAAAACCAATAGGTACGTTATGCTTGCCGTATACCATGAAAAATCGACCGTTACGATTAAATAAGGGCGTCAAAACAGGTAGGCTCGTCCTGTGGATCGCCTGTTCAATATGACCGGATACGTCTTCGGGATCGCTTAGATATTTTGTTACCTCGCTGTCTTTCAACCATTGAATTAAAGTAAATGCATTTTCTCTTGTAATTTCTGAACATAAAAAAACAAAAGGCTCATTCATTTTTACTATTTCCTATCGTAAGTAATAAACTAAAGCCTTTCATAGATTAAAAGTACTATGACGGTTCTTTGTAAAAAATAGAAGGAATTAAGATAAACCCCTCATCGTTGTATCAATTATATACAATAACCCGGGTAAAATCAAGAGCCAAAACAGGGAAATTCCGTTAGATCCGGCTCCGGTTATAATTATGGAAGCGTTCTGATGGATGAAACTTATCATGAAGGACCGCTACTTACCTTAAATGAATTGTATGCCCGTTTTTATGAAGGTAACGAATCCATGTGAATGTATTGAAATGAATGGAATAAAAAGAAAGACAAGCGGGCTTTTTCTAAACGGGTACAAGTTCCGTTTATTCAAAAAGCCCGCATTTTTTTGATAATCGATTACGGAGTGCTAAGCCATGTGTATATTCGATGCAAGAACACGGCAGCTTCCGCTCGGGTGGTATTTCCTAAGGGATTTATTTTGTCATCCGACCCTTTCATCAAACCTTCCTTAACCAGCAACGCAATACTTTCCTTGGCATAATCCTTAATTTGGCCTTTGTCTTTAAAGGAATCCAAAACGGAAAGGTCCGCATCCGTAGTGATTCGATTCAATATATGCAAGGCTCTTACGGTAAACACCATCATGTCCTGCCGGGAGATGTTTTCTTCTGGTTTGAACAGGTTCTCATCGGTACCCTTGACGATACCTAACTTTTTCGCAATTCCGATCGCTTGGTAGTAATAGGCATCACGAAGAACGTCATCAAAGTTACCGGTAAAGCTTTCCGTCAAGTCCAATGCGTTTACCAACGAATAGATGAAATCTCCTCGGGAGCAATTCGCCGAAGGAGAGAAGGCATCCGTACCGGTTCCTTTCATAATTCCTTTCGAAGCCATCATCTCAACGGCATCCTTCGCCCATGCAACGCCGGCTAAGTCTTTAAAGGCTTTACGCTCATAAACGACCGCAAAGCGTCCGGTTTGCTTTGCGTAAAATGTTACGGACTTGGTGGAGGGGTCATATTTTCCGGAAGGGATTGGAACAAGATTTCCGGATTCATCAATGAATCGTACGTTTAAAAAGTCCGTATTCGCCGCTTCCTCCTCGATCGGCTCGTAGGGAATGGACACGAAAAATTTCTCGTTCGGTCTTGTCGGTTTTCCGTCAACATACAAAGCGATGTCCACAACAGGATGTTTTCCGACCAAGGCTTGGATTTGCTTATCAAGCGTCGTAACATCCGTTTTTTCCAGAGAAACCTCCACGTTGGCTTCGTTTTTCAGCTTTTTGTTTTGAACGATGTTCAAGGGGAAGGTCAAGGAACCGTAATCCGTTTGAACCTTGATTTGCTCTCTTCCCTTTACCGATTGCAGTTCGGAGGCGGTAAACTGTACGGATGTATTATGCAAATCGTTGGAAGGCATTTCGATGCAGAATGTTTTTAATCCGTCAAATTTTTTGGAGATACGAATAACGGCATCGTCTTTTCCGGCCTGAACGGTTGATTTGCCGTTTGGAGCGGTATTCACATCCAATTTGCTGTCCACGGCGGTAAGCATATCGTTTATGAAGCCTTGCTGCAGTTTTACCGTCATTTTATCGTCCTCTGTAATTACCTGCTTATTGATCTGTATTTCTTTTATAACCTTTGCATCCTTTTCGGCGGATTCTTCGGACACCGTGATGCTCATTTTCTTTTCATCGTATTGGTCGGATAACGGGATATCGATATTGCGGTACAAGTACAAAAAGGTAGAGCCGGGCTTTTTACCGTATATTAAAGGTGTAAAGGAAGCGTCTTGGCGCGGTATGTATCCGTCGATAAAGCTGCAGCTTATGGCCCCGTTTAATTGCAAGCTTTGGTCGACCTGCAGACGTGTATATTCCTTCGCGCTTTTTATATCAAACTCCAAAACACCGGATCCCTCTTGGGTAAAGTCCTTTTTCACGATGACCTTGCCGCTTCCGTCGGCTATATGGAATTCGCCTCTGTTTGTAAGCTTGTTATTGAATGTTACATCGCCTCCGGATATTTTGACGACGGCCTCATTTACGAATACAAGATTCATTTCTTTAGGACCTTTGCCGATGATCTCTAATTTTTCGACGGGTTTATCCGTATCCTTATCGTTGATCGGTACTTGGACTTCGTCGGCTACCACGAATATGTACCCTAAAATATTGTAGAATTTGTACTGCAGCTTGGTTTCTCTCAGTCTTCCCACGATAAAGTTACCCGAGCCTTTAAAGGTACCTTCCTGCCATTTGAAGCTGCCGTTGCCGTGCAAGGTAATATTTCCTTTGCTTTCAATGATGCCGGATATAAAGTTGAGATTCGTGAAAATGACGTCATTGCTGAAAAAGAGGGTGCCTTCGTTTTCAACGGACAATTCCCGGGTCATTTTCGTGTTTCCCATTTGATTGTCATAGTTAAATGTTACTTTGGCATCTTTTCCGATGCTCAAACGGGATTTGAAATAGCCGTTGATGGTCACATCGCTGTCGCCCGTCACATGAACGGACGCTCCGTCGTAAAGATCACGGATGTCTCCGTCGAAAACATAGGTTCCGCCGTCAAGCACCATTTTTGTTTCGGTGTTCAAGGTGTAAACACCGGGACCTTGGGCACCTCCCGAGAATGTATGGGTCCCTTTATTAAAATAAACGGTTCCGTTATTGACCAGCTTCCCCTTAATGAAAGAGCCGTCCGTTAACGAAAGAGCCGCGTTGTCGTTTACCGTTATATTCCCTTCGCACTGCAGCTGAATCGGGGCGGTGTTGATGTCCACTTGAACGGTGACTCCTTCCGGAATAACGACAATGCCTTGGTATGTAACGGGAACCTTTTTCGTACTCCAATTGTCCGGAGTGCTCCACAAATAATTGCCGCCGTATCCGGTCCAGGTAACGGTGCCGGTTTGGGTGGCGGCATGGGTAGGAGGAAAAACAGCGGTACAGAAAATTACCGTAATAAGACATAAAACAACATTGCGGATTTTTGAAAAAAGAACAGCTTTTTTAAACATAAGATCCTCCGAGAATAATTCCGTCATTCGTATTGGTTATATCCTATTAAATGCAGTAAAATTATACATATATATAATATGGCAAATTTATGAATACAACAAGTATTTTTTGTTAAAATACCGGTATTTTGCTTTTTGCTTTTTTAGTCCGGGAGCGGCCGGAATGACCGCTCCCGACCTTCAAGAGCATGCTACAGCTTGTATGCCAACTCGTATGCACTTCGAATTACCGTCTTCAGATTGCCTACCTTCGCGGCGTCCCCAATAATATGTACGTTCTTCTTCTTTTGATCGTAAAGCTTTGTATCCGAATCGTATCCGATGCATAGAATTACGGAATCGCAAGGGATTTCTTTATCGCCGTCTTTTGTCGTAATTACGACGGATTCGTCTTTGATTTCCTTTAGTCTGCTTTCCAAATAGGCAGGCACTTTGTGATATCGAAGGAGATCTTTTAGGCAAGAGGAATTCGCCATACAGATTCCGCCGGCCTTGATCAGGTTATCCGTCATTTCCACGATAAAGGGCTTCTTTCCTTTTAAGCAAAGGTCATAAGCGATTTCGCACCCGGTGAGTCCGCCGCCGATAACCGCAACGTTTTCTCCCGTTTCTTTGTTACCCAAAAGGTAATCGATTGCCTCGATGCCCTTTTCAAAGCCGGACAACGGAATTGTTCTCGGTTTCGCACCGGTTGCAATGACGATTTCATCGGCATCCAATTCATCCAAGGATTCGATTTCACGGTTGTATTCCACCTTGATCGAAAGCTTCTTTATCTCATTACGGTACCACTCAAGGAGCTCTTTGTCTTTTTCTTTAAAAGGCGGAGCCGAACCCGCTATGAATACGCCTCCGAGCTTGTCGCTTTTTTCGTAGATCGTAACCGTATGACCGCGCTGTGCCAAAAGCCTTGCGGCTTCCATACCGCCGATACCGCCGCCGATGATGGCAATTTTTTTCTTTGTCTTTGCCTGCGTCAATCTATATTTCTTTTCATTCAACGTCACGGGATTAATGGCACAACGGCCGGACCCGTCGGCTATATCCATAACAACGCCGGAATTATTCCAATACGCTGTCGGCAAGCACCCGTTGTGGCAGGAAATACAAGGCCTTATTTCTTTTTCTCTTCCGCTTTTCAGCTTCGTCAGGTATTCGGGATCGCATAAGAACTGCCGGGCGATACCGATGCCGTCAATTCTGCCTTCGGCCAGCGCCTTTTCCGCCGTATCCGCCTGCATTCTTCCGGCTACAATGACCGGAATGTCCACGAATTTCTTGATGTGCTCCGCCTCCGTCAAATTGCAGTTTAACGGCATGTACAAAGGAGGATGCGCCCAATACCACGAGTCGTAAGTACCGTTGTCACAGTCTAACGCATCGTATCCGGCATCCTGCAAATATTTGGCGGCTTTTTCCGCTTCGGTCAAGTCTCTTCCGATTTCGGTGTATTCTTCTCCCGGTACGGCGCCTACACCGAAATCAATGACCTTGGATGTTACGGAGAAGCGCAGCATAACCGGATAGTCTTCTCCGCATTCCTTTTTGATGGCCTTGACCACATCCGTTGCAAAACGGTATCGGTTTTCAAAGGATCCGCCGTATTCATCATTCCGATGATTGGTATATTTTGTGGTAAACTGGTCCATCAAATAGCCTTCGTGTACCGCATGCACCTCGACGCCGTCCACGCCGATAGCCTTACACAGCTTGGCCGTCTTTGCATATCCTTCTACGTATTGTGCGATTTCTTCTTTTGTAAGAGCCCTGCTTTTGTACTGCGGTGCCCAAACCATTGGAAGACCTTCGTCCGGCGCTACCATCATGTGGTCCAAATCAAATATGGGGCCCGTCATTTTCTTCAATGTAGGGTTGCCTGCAACCTTTAAAAGCTGCGCAGGCAAGGTGTAGTTTCTTCCCATGAAACCCGCTCCTATCTGGAAGAACACTTTGGAACCGTAGGAATGGATTTCTTCTATTAACGGCTTCGCTTTTTCAAAAACCTTTGGCGACTTATGGGTCCATTTTCGCATCATCATCGAATAGACAGGCAGCATGCCGGGAATCATCAAGCCGATGTCGTTTTTCGCCCTTTCGATGTAGTATTCGCGGCATTTTTTATTAAATCTCGGCCCAAACATGTTTTCTACGATGCCCGTTCCCTCCATGGCCGTAAGAACCACTCTGTTTTTGATTTCGCAGTTCCCGATTCGCATGGGGGTGAACAAATACCGGTACTTTTCCATGACTCCTCCTCCTTGCTTTGTTTTTTGCTATGAGAAATAGCTATAAATTAACCGGAAAAAGATACAAAGAGAAAAAGAATTTCTCAATTATCATACTAGAACTATTGCTTGCTTTCGTCAAGCCGAAAAGGGAAGAGGAGGACGGTTCTTACGGATCCTGCAGTTGATATTTGACCTTGTTTACGCTACGATAGAACGGAAGCGATACCACCATATATGATTGACCGGAGGAAGTGAATGACGTGGACAACATTCTTCATTCGTTGACGGAAAATATAACCGACCCTCCTTCGCGGTATTCGGCGTGTTATGTGTGGGCATGGAATGCAAAGATAACACGGGACGAAACGGAGCGTCAAATCGGCGAAATGCTGAAAGCCGGTATAAAGGCCTTTTGCATCATACCGGAACCGAAGGAATTTCGACCGACAAGTATGAAAACGTACCTTGAGCCTGAGTACCTTTCCGAGGAATATTTTGATGCCGTAAAATATGCCGTCGATGTGGCGGCACGGCACCGGATGACGGTATGGCTGTATGACGAAGGCGGATGGCCCTCCGGAGGAGCTTGCCGCCGTGTCAATCGTTCGGCACCGGGACTTTTGAGAAAGCGTATCACCGTATCGGAGAAAACGGCGGAAGAAGGACAAGTATACCGACCTCCGGAGGATACGGAGCATTCTTTTTATCTTGCGGCATTCGACGAAAAAACCGGTATGCGTATTAGGGACGGTCATCTATTTACCGAAAAGACGCAAATCGTCGAGTATTTTTCATCCTGCATATCCGATGATTACTTGACGGATATTGCCGATAAGCGTACAACCGACCAATTTATCCGGCTTACCCATGAGGGTTATGCCCGTAGTCTTCGCGGTTATTTCGGCAATGTTGTCCCGCTGATTTTCGATGACGAGCCGGCATTAGAGCATCTTGCATGGACGCCGGGTCTTGCGGAAGGCTTTAAAACGAAATTCGGATACGACATATTGGACTATTTACCGTATATCACCGAACGTGTAGACGGTACAAAGGATAATGAACGAAAAGCCAATCGCGATTACCGAATGTATCTCGGCGAGCTTTTCCGCGAAAATTTCTTGGTTCCCATACGAGAGTGGTGTCGTAAAAACAACATCGCTTCGGCCGGGCATTTGAATCTGGATGATACCACATGGGGGTTCGTTTACCGCATGTCCTATGGCAGCCCGCTTTCTTCTCTTCGTCGCTTCGATATTCCGGGTATCGATGTCATTTGGCGTCAGATTTGGCGGGGCAAGGGGCATTTTTTTGCAAGATTCGCTTCATCGGCGGCATCCCAAATCGGCAAAAATGAAGCCCTTGCGGAAATGCTTGCCGTTTACGGCGACGGATTAACCTTAAGCGATATGCGAAGGTTAGCCAATCTTTTGGCCGTTCGGGGCATCAACCTATTTAACCTGTTCGGAATGTCTTACGGTAAAAAAGGCTGCTTGTGTTTAATAGAGCGTCCGGTATTCGATCCGTCAAAGCCCGGATTTTACATGCTGAAACGACTGAACGATACCCTTGCCCGCATTTCATATATCATGCATATGGGAAAACCCGATGTCGACACCGCCCTTTATCTTCCCGTAGAAGATATATTGCGGGGAGGAGAGGAGGCTCGCAGGGCGGCGGAGGCCTTCGACGAGAAGGGCCGAATGCTCGAGGCGCAGCAAATCGATTTTGATATTGTAGACGACGAATTTATCGCCAATGCCGAAATTAAGGACGGGCTGCTTTGCGGAGGAAATGCGGCATATTCCCGTATTGAAATACCCGAATGCTCTCATATACCGACGGAAACGGCTGAAAAACTGAAAAAGCTGAAAATGACTCCTTTAAAGCCGGTGATTAAATGCCGGTCCTCCGATATACTCGCACGAAAAAGAAGGCTTCCGTCAGGAGATTCCATTGTGTATATCGTAAACGCAGGGGAAAGCGCATTTTTTGACAGGGCGGAGGTTTATGATACCGGCGAATGCTTCGTCATTGATGCCGAAAACGGAACGATAAAGCCTATCCAAACCGTGCAAGACGGCGAGGGTACTTTCGTAACACTGAATATACCTGCAGGAGAAGAATGCATTCTTTTATTCACCGCAGATTCCGAATTTATGGCAGCCGTACCGCAAGAGATTCCGGAATTCGTCGTCCGTACGTATACCCTTGATCGTTTTGAAGCCGCGGTTGTAAAAGAATGCACAATCACCGAAGACGGAATCGCGGTTGAAGAAAAGAATTCCGAAGGACGTCAAATACGGCTCGGTTCGTGGCACGAGCTTGTCGGCCCGGCATTTTCGGGCGAAGTTATCTACCGAACAAAAATCCTGCTTGACGATATGCCTTCTCCGGATTCGCGCTATATACTGGATCCCGGCAAAATCGAATACGCGGCGGAGATTTACGCCGATCGAGAATTCTGCGGAATTTGCGGCTTTGATAACGATACGGTTGAAATCTTCCCAAGGGGTCGTGAAATTGAAATTGAAATCAAAACGGCAAACACATTTGCGAATCAATGCGTAAGCGTCGATCTCTTTGCCTTATGGGACGCGGCATCCGTCGGTCCGTATCACCTTCGTTCGATCGAGTTTGAAAAGGAAAGCAAAGGCGGAGGTTTATTCGGTCCCGTAAGATTGATCGAAAAGAAACGGCGGCCGGTATAGACTCGTCAAAATTGAATTGAAAAGATACGAAGTTTTTTAGAGAAAGGAAAAGGTGCTGCAAAGGGCGGGTCCGCAGCACCTTTTTTTACATCACGCTATTTAAAATTTCCGTGTAGGTTGGAATGGACCAATGCTTGCTGCTGATTAGCATTTCCAGTTCATCTACAACCAAACGAAGCTCAATCATGGCCATGTAAACCTTTTCACGAAAAGCGCGTGCAATGGTCAAGTTGTCTTTCAGTTCTCGGACTGCCAAGGTTTGTTCAATCAAATTATTCAGCCTTTTTTCCAATAACACCGACAACCCGGATATCTTGTTCAAAAGATTCTCTTCCATAACGGTTTCCAGCTTTGCGTTTATCGCCTTTTTTTGCAGTATTAAATCCGCCAGTTCCTTTTGATAGCCGATCACGGCAGGGATTACTTGCTTGTTTACCATGTCTATCATGGTAAGAGCTTCAATATTTATGGTTTTTGAATAGTTTTCAAGCAAAATTTCGTAGCGGGAATGCAGCTCGTGTTTTGTAAAAACACCTTGGCGAATGAACATATCCGTGTTTTTGGGATGAATCAGCGCCGGCAAAGCTTCGGGAGTGGTTTTCAAATTGGATAAACCCCTTTGCTCGGCTTCTTTAACCCACGAAGAGTCGTAGCCGTTGCCGTTAAAGATGATGCGTTTATGGTTTTTTATGGTTCGAATAATTAATTTGCTTAAGTCCCTTTTAAAATCGGTGCTTTTTTCCAGTTCGTCGGCGAATTGGGACAGCACTTCGGCAATAATGGTGTTAAGTATTATGATCGGATCCGCAATGG
>JAAYHZ010000396.1 GCA_012744235.1 Clostridiaceae bacterium | reverse complement strand
TATTGTCTTCATGAATTCTTAAATTGGTGATGTGTAATAATCAATTAAAAAAACAAATGTGGAAAAATTGATGGAAATGATATATGATACAGACAAGATTTAATCTTATCATAAGGGTGAAATCTCTCTTTTTATTTCCGAATGTATATTGACGCTATCGGCTTTTTTCAATTTATTGAACCCGGTCAATATGTGTGTTATAATCAGCAAAATTAATACGATTTTACTATAGCAAATTGTTGTTTGTACTGTATAATAGGTGAAAAGGTTATATATTGCAGTAAGGAACGAACTTGACAGCTAAAGGAAAATTTACTGAGGAGAAATGAAGAAGCTTAAACCGGGAGATATTTTAATATTTGCCGTCATCATTTGTATCTCTGTGGCCATATTTGCCTCATTTCGAATCCGTACCGGAGCAGGACATGCCGTCGCTCAAATAATTCGAGACGGGGAAGTGATCCGGACCATAGATCTTGATCAGGTTGACGAGCCGATTATTATTGAATTAAAAGGGAAATATAATAACATCATTATAGCGGAAGAAAGAACCATTCGTTTTGAACGGTCCGACTGCCCGGACCGTATTTGTGAAAAGATGGGCAGAATCAGTCGGCCCGGTCAAACGGCGGTTTGCGTACCGGCAGGTGTAATTATTAATATCATAGGAAGCGCTGAGGATGATACCGATATCGTCATTCGCTGACGGATATCGAGGGTAAAGAATATATGAGAAAGATGGTCATAAACGGAATATTAATAGCCATGGCGATCGTTATATCCTATTTTGAACGGATGATTCCTCTTGACGTGTTTATTCCGTTACCGGGTATCAAATTAGGTTTGGCGAATATTGTCACCTTGTTTGCACTTTTCTGTTTAGGCATACAATCGAGTTTTTTTATCACTCTTGTACGCTGCATCGTCGTTTCTTTGTTATTCGGAAGCCTCACATCTTTGATTTTTTCACTGACCGGCGGCATGCTGGCTCTTACGGTTATGATTTTGCTGAGATTCGGTTATCCGATGTTTTTCTCCATGATCGGTATCAGCGTAGGCGGCGCTGCCGCCCACAACACCGGACAGATCTTGGCCGCATCATTGATGTTAAAGTCGACAGCGGTATTCGGATATCTGCCTTTTTTGCTGTTATCTTCTCTTATCACCGGCGTCATCACCGGGGTTGCTGCCAAAAGCCTGCTTCAACATATGAGTAAGATCCCTGTTTTTGATAACGTGATGGCCGATTGGCATAAAAGCTGCGAGTCGGATACCGAAAAGGCGGATTTGAATGGAAGGGATGGCCATTATGCAAGTAACCGATAAATCCAAATCCTTTTACAAAGGCTTTTGGCAGGTGGCGGATCCGAAAATTTGGGTCGCTTCTACGGTGCCTATGGTTGTAGGTGTCCTTTTGTCGGTGTCGTATGCAAAAGAATTCCGGCTTTTCTGGATGGTTTTGGCTTTCGTAGGCGTATATTTGATTGAAATCGGCAAGAATGCCATTAACGAATGCGTCGACTATATCTCCGGAGCGGATCGATATGTGGATACGGAGCACCGAACGCCCTTTTCCGGCGGTAAGAAAACCATTGTGGACGGATTGCTGACGGTAAATCAATCCGCTTGGATCGGCGTTGTCACCATGGCTTTGGCGGCGGTCATCGGTATCGTTTTTGTGCTGTTTCGGGAGCCGAAGGTTATTTGGGTCGGTTTGGCCGGATTTTTCTTGGCGATTATCTATTCCTTGCCCC
>JAAYHZ010000395.1 GCA_012744235.1 Clostridiaceae bacterium | reverse complement strand
CTGGTTGGCAAGGTGGTCCCCGGGCGGAACTTTATCTCCGGTGCACCGAATATCTACGATGTATACGATGATTCTGTGAAAGGGCACGGTACCCATATCGCCGGTATCATTGCTTCCGGTGTGGACAATGACTTGGGTATTGCAGGTGTCGCAGGAAGTCTGCCTGTGAAAATTATGCCGGTGAAAGTCTTGGACCATAGCGGTACCGGGACGATGTATGATATTTCCCAAGGAATACGTTGGGCTGCCGATAACGGTGCAGACATTATTAATTTAAGTTTGGGCGCACGTCTTGTGGATTACCCGATAACATTGGCGAAAGCGATAGAATATGCACAGAACCGTGGTGCATTGGTAGTTGCTGCAGCCGGTAACAACGGAGCGGACAATGAAGATTTCTATCCGGCGGTTTTGCCCGGAGTGCTGGCGGTCGGAGCAACCGATCGTGAACATCGCAATGCATCCTTTTCGAATAGCTTTTGGGGCTCCGTAAGATTTGTCAGGGCACCCGGAGTGGATATATTATCGACGGTTCCGCAAAACGTAGGGAAAAAATATGACTATATGTCAGGAACTTCACAAGCAGCGGCATTTGTTTCCGGTGTGGCGGCCATGTATCGATACGCTTTGCCGCACCTTGACGCTCAGGATATCGCCGCTTGTATAGAAGATTATACACATATGTGGCAGCTGTCAGGTTATACATACACCACCTATAACTACATACTGGATGCCTATTATGCTTTTACGAAATTAGCGCAAGGATGGGGATCCGATATATATGATATGCAGTTTTTAACTCCCGAAGATGATGAAAGAATCTCCGGGACGGTGGATTTGTCTGTTTATTTAAGTGACACGAGCAGTGTATATAAAGTGGAGTTCGTGCTATATGACAGCCAAAATCAACTCTATATCCTTGATACCGTGACAAGAGGCCAAGAAGGCGGAATACCGGCCAGCGGTATCGTTACCGTTCCTTTTGACACCACACAGCCCCTTTCCTATTTTGACGTGGAGGAGGGTATTGTAAAGGAACGCATATTGCCGGACGGCGCGTATTCAATCGGTGCCATTGCTTATGATATCGACGAGTATCAGCTATGGTCCAGTTGGATATATGTTTTCATCGCCAATCAAGCTTCGGAGGGACTTTCTATCGAGGTTCGAAAACCGGACGGAACCCCCGGAGCAAAATCCAAGGTTGCCGTAATCCATATGAATGAAGACCCGGAAGGAATCATTTATGAAACCGTATGGCAAGGGTCCGCGGATATGAACGGTAACGTTTACATATCACCGACATATGCGAATGCCGGAAATGATTATCTGGTGATTGCCTATGGAAACGAGCCTTCCTTCTTCTACTATAAAATAGTACGTTCGCCGGGTAAACACGTACTCGATAGCACGGGTTGCGTAGAGGTGACTTTCACGGCAACAAAGATCGACGGAGATCCTTTAAGCGATGCGGTACTATATATGGAAATGCTGCAGGGAACTTTCTATCCCGGAATCGAACCCGAGCTCCCGATCGTTTATGACACAGATCTATACGCTGCGAGGCCGATGATGATTCCCATTGAGACGTTCAAAGGAAACGGAAAAACGGTATTAACCGTTTCCAAAGGACTCTACAACTTCTATACCCTTCAGTTGATGGATCGATATTTCTTGGCTCGTCAAAATGTCATTATCAATCAAACCGTAGAGACGATTGATTTTACCATGGAAGGTGCCGCCATATTGCAATTTGAACCGGATGAAGATGCATATAAAGGCTCCTTGTCCTTCTATTTGGATGATTATGCCTTTTACGGCATCGGATTTGACAATATTAAAGCCCATGAACAAGTGGTATTAAAGCCCGGCTCGTATTATATGAATTTTGCTATAACTTACCGGGTACCTTCCGAAACCGGATCGTCCGGAACCGAATGGACTTACACTTACTATCCGACTCTTGAACTGACCGAAGGAGTCAATGTAATACGTACGGGAAAACCGTTGACTTCACAGCTTCAATTGTATTATGACAGAGAGCATTACCAGAATGAAGTTGTATTCTTCGAATATATTGTCAGCGACCCCTATGGAAATGTAATCAGCGAAATAACCTATGAACCTTACACATCGACCGCCGGCATCTCGAGTGCGGAAGAAAGCCACATTATCTTAACGGATCCTTTGTATAAAGATGCCGACCGTAAGATTGCCAACAGCCATGTGAATACATACCTATACGACGGCGAAGGCAATTTTGTGTTAAAGACCGCTGCAAAATCCTATCATAATTCCAAATTAACGGTGACCGATAATAACGGAAACTTGGTAAAAGAAATATCAAGCCGGTGGTTCTTCTTCTCTTGGGCCACATCGGAGTATCCTTCCGACCCTAACTATGTCGCACCCGGTGTATACACCGCCGTCGCTTCTTTGGACCCCGGACCTATGGGGGATTCCATTATATACTCCGAACCGGTTTATGTAACGATATTAGACGTTAATGAGCGGCCGCCTTTCGAGATAGAAGATCCTGACGTTGCCATCACCATCAAGGGGCTTTCCGATATGGACGAAGGGGAAAATATTATCATCCATAGGAAAGATGAAAGCGGGAAATATGCCATTTTCGAACATTATGAAATCGATTTTATAATTGAAGGCGAGGAAGGGATCGTTGCGCTTTATTACTTACCGGAGGGTGAATACTTGGTCAGCGCATCCGTTTCAAGCCGGCTGTATTTTACGGAATTCGAATATACGGGAGAACGAATGGCCCTTGAGATTGACGGAACGTCACTTGAGATGACAAGAGTAACCTTATTCCCGAAAGACCATGAAGGAAATCCCTTCGGTTGGTATTTTGACGAAGAAAATACCGTTAAAAATCCCAATACATTGCCCATGACATTGGATGTGAATATGGTTACTGTGGCAGGCGATGTAGTCATCGGCAGGCAGTTCTTATCGGTCGATGATATGGAATGGGAAAACGCTTCCTTTACATTCTATGTTCCGAAAAATAGGGAATACATTTTTGTAATCAGCGCCGATTCCGATGTATGGTGGAACTCCGGCCCGTTCCTGTACCAAATGACGCTTAAAAAAGTTGTGAATGAGCCGTTGGTTACGGATGTGGGCGGCACGGATCTTGTACCCTTGGTCATTACTACGGCCGAGCCTATTTTGGACCGATGGAGCTCATCGAATTATATAACAAAGGCGGCGTTATTCTTGGAGGACCTGACTTACGCACCGAGATTATCTCCGGACTTTTTTGACGAGTTTACGGAGGATGAATACTTCTTGGCTCCCGGAATCATTTATGCAACTCCGGGCGTTTATCGGGCAATTGCGGTTCTCAGCTTCGAATCGTATGACAGCTTTTGGTACTATTGGCTGGAGAACACCTTGGAGTTGAAGAAAGATACGGAAAACCCGGATGCCGTTACGGAATGGAAGGTCGGGCAAGACTTTACACTCTCCTTCGAGTTGGATCAATCCGATTACGGTGTCGGGG
The DNA here is from genome assembly GCA_012744235.1 of Clostridiaceae bacterium. Taxonomy (GTDB): domain Bacteria; phylum Bacillota; class Clostridia; order JAAYHZ01; family JAAYHZ01; genus JAAYHZ01. The sequence continues at coordinate 12,978 of JAAYHZ010000395.1, read as the reverse complement.
ACAAGGTGGTTTCCACACAAAAAGTATCCGATGAATTCGGAAACCGTGTTGTAGCCGCCGTGTCCGGCTCATTCGAAAAATATTATGAAGACGTTTACGGATACGGGTCGCAACAAGCGCAGAGCATGGACGACGAGCTTCTTGAAGCCCTCGACCATTACATCATTGCTCCGTTCTATACGATCAAGGACAATGTAGGAAACCAAAAGGCGAGGTTCAAGACCTATAACCGCAGATATACCATGGATAATATTCTCAATTGGAATGCGGTTTTGATACGACCCAGCAGTTATTATGATGACGAAGAAGTTATTTTGGTACGACCCTTCTTGGACAGTTCGTATTACTCATCGGAATGGGTCATTCCCGAGGATATCACCGGGGGGGCTTATACCGCTTCACTTGAGGTAGGTCTAAGACCGGATAACATATTGACGGAAACCTTGCCCTTCATGATCAATGCTCGTGCAGGGGCTCCTTTAATTACCCTTCCCGTAACCCGTACCAAAGAATCAAGCATTCAAATCACCGGTTTAACCGTACCGGGTGCAACCGTCAAGATCTTTGTAGGTTACAATGGAAATCCCGCAACGCTTGCAGGCTCGGTCGATGCCGATCCGACGGGCGCCTTTAGCATGGATATTCCTCTTCCCGATGAAGGTGTTTACGGTATTTATGGATATGCAACGGTGGGCGGTACGGACGGCTTTGAATCCGATCCGGTTGTGTTAATCGTAGACAGGACGCCTCCCGGAATGCCGAAGGACTTGGCTGCGGAAGCATTGGATGCGACTCATTTGAAATTGACATGGAGTGCTCCCGATAATGTGCAGGATGATCCTGTCAGCCATTATATCGTGAAGCGTGACGAGGTCGTGATTGCCGACAATCTGACATTTTTACCGGGTCAATTGTTGACATACACGGATAATACGGCCGATCAACAAAATGTATATCTCTACGAGGTTTATGCCGTGGACTTGGCAGGCAACATTTCCAATGCCGCACAGATCAACGCAGGAACCGGAGGTGCCGTCGATACCGTTCCTCCTTCGATTCCTACCGACGTGACGGTTTCATACAACAACAGGAAAATTACGGTCAAGTGGAGTCCGTCTACGGATAACGCAGCCGTGGCAGGCTATAAGGTGTACCGTAAGGCGCAAGGCGAAGAGGAAGCGGTGGTTGTAAAAGTATTGGAAATTACCGACGAGGTGCCGAATATACCGCAAAACCTCATATTTGTCGATTCCGATGTGTCCATTGAGACGTTCTATCAATACTTTGTCAGTGCGTATGACCCGACAGGCAATGAATCGGCGAAATCCCTGCCTGCGGAAATTACCACTCCGTCTATCGGGGTTTCTTCCGTTAGCGTGAACATACCCTCTTTGTTCAACAAAGGACCGGCTGTTCCCGGCTCCGAAATCGAGGTTCGATTATTAGGCGATACCGGATATATCGGAGAGTTCGAGCTCAAAGTGAAATCCCTCATCGACCAAGGGGGCAATCCCGTGGAAGAGCCGGTGGAAATCATCTTGAGCGGAACGATGGTTGATTCGGATAGTACCGGATTATATAAAGGAAACATCACACTACCGGAAGGAGTCACGGATATTGTCTCCGTAAAAGCCATTTTGAAAGACCTGTTGGAGCATATCGCTTTCAAGGAGACGGCAGTAAATAAAGCCGTAGCCGGGATCATTCGCGTATCGGTGGAAGCGATGTCGGGTGCAGAAACTTCTTTGCTTTCCGGAATGACACTGAGTGCCTACAGTTACAATGTGAATTACGGAAGCTCCGTGCCTTTGGATGAATTTAAAACCTATACAATGTATGTACCGCAAGACGGCTCGTATTTGGTCAGAATCAAAGATGTGAACGCTTTGGATATGGCTGTCATGTATGATGTTTCCGCTGAAAAAGGCCAAATCACGGAGATATCTTTGAGACCTCAGATGCCGTCGACTTTAAACATTGTGTTGGTGGAGGAGGACGGGGTTACACCTATTGAAGGCATCGAAGTGAAGGTTCGGGGGCCTAAAAACATCGTAACAGGAGTTACGGATGAAACGGGAACGGTGGTCATTCCGTCTACAAATGGCAAGCCCGTTTTGACCGATATTACCGGAAATGCTTCCGTTTCCATTATCACCGATGAATTCTTTATCAATTACTACAGCGTTGACCAAACAACAACGATGCAACCGGGTCAAAACGAGTTAAAGCTGATATGCCAAAGAAAACCGATAGCTACCGTAACCGGAACGATTACCAATTCCCTTGGCGATGTCGTAGCCGGCGCACAAGTGACCTATAATTATATAGTCAATGGCAAATATATCCCGGTATCGGTATTAACCGACGAAAACGGACGATACACCATCCAAATTAAGGTCGATAGGGATAATGAAAATGCATATTTCAGAGCAAGCCACCATATATATTCCGACTATACAAAGAATATCTATGTATCTTACGTTGCTGAAAACACATTGAATTTTGTCTTGCAAAGTAAAGCACGAATTGATTTTAGCGTCATTGTCGACGGCGAAGAAGCGCTGGATTTGGTATATGAAACCGGACGCTATTATGAACTAACGGTAAAAAATATTACACGAGGCACCCTGTGGAAATCGATGTTGAGAGGTCACTATATGGAATTAAACGGCGTTTATCCCGGGGACGTACTGGATATTACCTTGGATGGAAGACGGATCAATTTGACTTCTCATACGGTCACTGTGGTGTCGGACGAAAACAATACCGCCTTCGTCGAGTTTTTCCTCTCCGAGCTGGGAAGAATTCGAGCGCGGATTCGACATGAAGACGGGAAGCCGTTAATCCAAAACACGTGGCTGGCTTCATTCTACAACGAAGCGGGCAAGCTTGTATTGTCGCAATCGGAAACCTTGAAAAGTGACGGAGTCTTTACGTTCAATCATTTGCCGGACGGCATATACAAAGGCGTGTTTGAACTTATTAAGCCCAAGGAAACATATAACATCGTAGAGCTTGACGAAGATACAAAGATCGTTGTTGAGGATATTACGGTGGAGCATGGCAAAGTTACGGATATCGGTGACATTATACTTCGTGAAGCGGTGTATCCGATCAATGAAACCGGTTGGTTCGTAGGCGAAGGAAACAGCTTTACGACCTCCGTCAATACGATTGTTCCGGGAGGAACCGCTCAGCTGAGAGTCGAATTCAATTGCCCGGACTTTGGTTATTCTCAAATCGACAACGTGACCTTGATTGCGGAAATACCGGATCAGATGTCCTTCGTACCGGACAGTGTACTCTTAGAAGCAACGGACGGATACTCCAATCCCATTACCGATTATATACTCGACTATGTAACGGACGGTTCCGGTAAAGTCACGGCGGTGAAAGTAAGCTTCGGAACGATCGGAGACGGGCTGACGGGACGTATGTTGTACATGGTCGTGGCGGATCCTTTGCCGGATTGGCCGATATCAAGGGCCGAAGCGCGAATGAGCTATGATACGAGTGAGAACTACGGCGGTTTGTATCCTCCCCAACGAAGCAATTTACTGGGGACAGTGGAGATAAATGTATCCTTTGTGACCATAACGGCTCCGAAGATGACCGAGACGGAAGATATGACGGTTTCGGGAAGAGCGATCCCGAATGCCCATGTGAAAATAATGGATGAAGGCCAACTCGTAGGTGAAGCCGTCGCTTCGAAATTCGGATACTGGGAAGCAAGCATTCGGCTTGCGGATAAGGGAAAACCGTCAATCCATTATTTGACGGCCGTTATCGAAGTGGACGGAGCTTTGGTTGCATCAAACCGTATACGAGTGGATTTGGTCAAAGAAGCCGTTAAACTGAAGAAAGTAACCATGCGCGTCAATCTCGGTCAATTAATTGAGATCAACCCTGCCTTCGGTGTTTTCAAATCCAATATCAGCTGGAGGCCCTATGGGAATGACATCGATTTCACATTCGACTTTACGGATAATACGGCCGTGTATGACGTGATATTGAAATCGGGAGAGGGAAGTAAGTTCCCCGCCACTTATAAAGACGGTATATGGGTTGTAAAAGCGAACTACGGCGGGGCGATACCGGGTGTATTCCGAATATCTTATAAAGTCGTTCCGAAGATGTGGCAAACGCCGGATCCCAATCTGACCGAGGAGGAAATTCGCGCGACATTGCCGGGTTTATGGAGAGACGCGGACGTTACCGTGGATGTCACCCCGATTGAAGAACAGGGAATCCGAGCCCAAAGCACACCGCCTCCGCAAGCCGCTTCCGCCGTTATAACTTTGGATAGCGACGGAAAAATGAAAATGAACATGAACATGAGCGTGGAATCCGCTACATACATGATGACGGATGAAGATATGAAGCTTGCGGCGAAGGGCGTTCCTCCCGTTTACGGCTTCGTCTCGAATGTGGATATTATAGGTAATAAAATGGTCTTCAGTATGCAAGGCTACATACCGGATACCTATATGGACGGACAAAGCGTGGATGAGCTTCATTCGGCGGCCTACCAAACACCGGCCAAGCTTGTGAAGGTATTCGGAGAGACGGCATTAGACGGCGGTATGGCTCTTCAAGAGCTCTTCGGCACCATCAAGAATGCATTTGACTACAACGATGACTTGAGAAAGCTCGAAAGCTTGATGGATAAAGCGATGAACAATTGCAACAGCATCGCCGCTTCCTACTATAACGACCTGCTATACATACAGGCGAAGAGCTTATTGGGAAATTTGTGCATAAAATACAGCCTGACCTTGGTGGGAATCGGACTCTCGGCGACCGGTATCGGTACGTTAGGAGGAATTGCCGTTTCCTTGGCAACGGCGGCCTTCGGCGAATACATGGATTATAAATGGGATCAGGAGGTTGATCAAATTCGAGATATGATTGCAAACGACGACGCTTGTAATGACGACGATGACACTAACGACGATGACACGGACGACGATAGTGATATCGATATCGATGAAAACGATATTGATATCGTAGATCCGAAATATTTCCTCGATCCTAGCGGTTATGTCTATGAAGCCATACCGGAGATTCGAATCGAAGGCGTTACTACTACCATCTTTGAATATGATCCGGATACCGGCAGCTGGCATATGTGGGATGCAAGCGAAGGAGATCAGATGAACCCCCTTATTACCGATGAGGAAGGTCGCTATGCATGGGATGTTCCCATAGGCAGATGGAAGGTGTTGTATGAAAAAGCCGGATATATGACGGTTGAAAGCCATGAGATGGATGTTCCGCCTCCTCATTTGGACGTTAACATCGGAATGGTTTCCACGGCAAATCCTACGGTGACCTCCATTTCCGCTATCGGTGGCGGAGAAGGCATACGAGTAACCTTTGATAAATATATGAGGGTCGATACGGTTACGGACAAAACGATCCTGGTGCATACAACGGATACGGACGAATTCGGTGATGTTACGTATATTGACGGAATCGTGGAAAGCCTGTTTGAGGATACCCATGACAATCTTGCCGTTCCCGGCGGGAAATTATCTCGCACGTTTAAGTTCATACCAACTTCGGGCAGCTTGACCGTGGGCGGTACCTACACCGTTATTGTGGATAAGGGTGTTCAAGACTACGGTGACATCATGATGCTTGACAACGTACGGCAAACCGTAACCGTACCGGAGAGAATATCGCCTCAAAGCGTGACATTGGATCGGAATCGTTTGAGTCTGATCCTGACGGATAAGGTACGCTTGATTGCTACCGTGTTACCTGCAAATGCCGACAACAAATCGGTGATATGGACATCATCCGACAATAGTGTGGCAACGGTGGATGCTTTGGGCAATGTGACCGCGGTGGGAATCGGAAGCGCAAGAATAACCGCTACGACGGCGGAAGGCGATCTTACGGCATATTGCGATGTCACGGTGAATACTCCCGTGACAGGAATAACATTGAATAAAACACAATTAACGCTCAAGCAAGGAGAATCGGAATCGTTGACGGCTACCGTTCTGCCCTTGTATGCATCGGACAAATCGGTGACCTTTACAACAAGCAATTCTTCGGTGGCTACGGTCTCCGCAGACGGCAAGGTATATGCGGTAGGGGTAGGAACGGCGACAATTACGGTCACAACGAATATCGGCGGAAAAACGGCCTCGTGTACCGTAACGGTGGAAGCGGCACCTGTTGCACCTCCCGTAAATTACGGTAGCGGTACGGTCATTCCCATTTCACAATTCGTGATGACCATAAAACCGGGTGCACAAACCGTGACATTATTCGGAGGAGCCTTGATACTGGAGATTCCGGAGGGTGCTTTTGACCAAGAGGTGAAACTGACGGTCAGAATGACTCCGAATGCTTATGCACGTTCCCTGTATAACGGTATGGAGGGATCGAGCTTCATCGGTAACGTGTACGAAATTGATTTTGGCGGTGTGACTGCCAAGAAGTTCATTAAGATGATTGAGAGCGTAGATCTGAAAGCCTTGGGGAACAGCATACCCGAGAAGGCCGGATTCTTTAACGAAAGCCAATCCGGTGTATGGAATTACGTGGGATCCTCCATGAATACCGCAAACGGAAGGGTTTGGGGCTTTATCAAGACCGGAGGGACCTACGTACTCATGGCGTATGAAAGAACGTTCGTTGATATCGCCAACCATTGGAGCCGTGAGGATGTGGAAATCATGGCGGCGAAGCAAATCGTTAACGGGTATGACGGCAGGATATTCGCGCCGGAGCGCACCGTAACCCGGGCGGAATTTGCAAAGATGATGGTGCAGGCATTATTGAACAATCCGTATTACAAGATGAAAATGACGGATTTGGCAAGACCGCTGTTTATCGATGTCCATGAAAAAGCATGGTATCGACCCTTTGTTGATACGGCAGCCTATTACAATATCATCCAAGGCAGTGGAAACGGACTTTTCAGACCGGAGAATCCCATTACGAGGGAAGAAATGGCTGTCATGATCATACGAGTAATGAATTCCGAGGAAGAAGTGCAATGGATGAAGGATCAATATGATGCGAAACTCATACCTGCACCGTTTAATGACATGAATAAGACCTCGTCATGGGCAGTAGGCTCCGTGTTGTTGGCGCAACAAAAAGGCATCTTCAGAGGCGATCAAAACGGAAACTTAAGGCCGAGAGATTACGTGACACGCGGAGAGGCGGCCGCCGTTTTAAGACGGACCATGGCTTTGCAGGGGCTGCTGTTTACTCCGAAGACCATAAAGGGAATATTGCAGATAAGTACGGTTGAAGGGGAGCATCCGGAACTGAAGACGACGGATGAAAGCGGTGAAACCTTCGTCATTATACCCTCGGATGACATCTTGAAAAACAAGCTGTTGCAATATTTGAACAAGGAAGTGATCCTGACAGGGTTTGAGGAAGACCGGCCGTCCATTTACATTAAAAAGATGTTCCAAGCTCTGGCCATTGGAGACAAGATTGAATTGTACTGCTGGAGATGCGAACAGAAGAAAAAGGAGGAGCAGCAATAGTAAATAAATGTGATCCGACTGTAACAAGAGAGGGAATAGTCAAAAAAGCTATTCCCTCTTTTCTTTTCATATACAAATATTTTAACACCGGGAATAGTTTACGATATCCAAACCACAACAGAATTCTGACGAATCCTGAGAGAATATTAAAGCAAGAAAGAGCGATCTTGAACTATAATAACGTCTCTCGTTTACTATGACAAATATTACAGTAAGATACTGATCTGTTAAAACGGCGATAACACCAATGACATCTGTTATTATTGCTACCTATTTTTAATTTATTATTCCACTAGCTAAAGTTTTGATATTTATCTTGTTAACATCACTATTATAGGCAGTAAAATGGATATAAGACTTAGAAGGATTGCTCCTGCGGCAGCTATTGTATTTTTCTTACTCCAATTATATTTCGCATAACTTAGAATATGTATTGTTGATAACAATACAAAAATACTCATAATAAACTTCATTTACTCTTTCCCCTTTGTTTTAGTAATAGGAGAGCTTTTTAGAATTGCTCCCGTTCTACGTATGGTAAATTCAACTTCTGTATTTACTTCAGCCTTTTCAAATTTTGAAATCCAATTGTACCGCTCCCATTCCTCGATTGTAGCAAATTGTCTCGCGGTTATACATCCAAAACGAAAGATATCCGCATTCAGTCTTTGGCATTTTCCTATCAGCTTATCCAACCCGTTTTTTATATACAACTCAAAAGTCTTTTCCAGCATAGGTTTCATCTCTTTGTTTTCGTAGTTAATACCGCTTTGTACAGCAAGTAAATCCCCTTCAAGTTGTATCTTTAAAATGATAACAGGTTTATCACCTTCAAACTTCACCATTACCTTGCGTTTTCTTGCAACTCGGATATCTAAAGGAACGATCAATTCAGGATTTTCGGGGTCCGGTATTGTAAAAAATCCCCTTTGGAACTGGTCCCTTGCCATTAACATGAGCCGGGTTTCGTCTCCGTTCAGTTCCCCTATCATGACATCCCCATCAAATACTGCTGTGCCATATAGCTCAATTTTGCTTCCTCCAATCCTTGGAATCTGCCCTGCCAAATAATCTCCTTCCGACTTGAATTCCTCTCCCCATTGGCTCCCTGTTTCCTTAAAACTGCTATAATCATTGACACAAGCCAATATGGCAATGGGCTGATTGTAGGTGGACTTAATATCATCGTAAAAATCACCCAATGTGATGTTTGGGAAAAATCCCATATTTGACCATTCTTGCACTAGTTGCTCCATACTCTTGGAGAGGGTTTTACCAAAAAAAGGTTTATTCTCTTTGATAAATTCACATGCTTTGCATTTAGAGATAAGTACGCGAACATTTCTTCGGATCTCTCTGTATCTTGTAATGGGAGCGAGATATTCACCGGCCAGACCGGACTTTGCAATATCCTCGGATAATACGAGTAATTTTGTATGCATGAAATTCAGTTTTCTCGGTAGAAGGGAATTAATCATACTTACGCCTCCATAAAAAGAAGGGGCATCCAAAGTAATAGAGGTATAGCCGTCTTGTTTCTGCATTTCAAAGGTTTCATTTCCTCCTGTTGTTTGCATTTGACTACCTTCGTCTTTTTTCAAGGTGGCAAACTGGACAGTAATTCGCCATTTATTCGATACCCCTATGTCAATACCAACAGCAAGCACATGCGCAAAGTCGTCGGTTTCATTTGCATCATGGCAGGCAGTAAGCGCAGTTGAAAAAATACAACATATTAGAATAAACAATACTGTTCTACACATTTTGTTTCGTAACCGCCTTTTCTCTTATGATTGCTATAATGAGAGCGATGAGCGGGGGAATATAAAGTATAGTCCAGCCATATTCTCTGAAGATGTGTATATATCCTGTAGCAACTGTCGTAATATCGCTTGGCATCATCGCAACTGTAAAAAGAATATTTGCAAAAGGAAAAATGATAGGTCTTATGTCTTGAATTCTGAATATTTTGCAATACAAGCTTGCGGATGTGTAGAATATTGCCGTTACGGAAAGAAATGAGCTTACAAACCATATAAAAAGGAAAATAGGTTCAAGTCTTTGAAGAAACCTTCCATAATCAATCATAGCTGTTAACTGGTACATGGGGGCGGTAATTTCCGCGCCTGTGTAATAGGGAAATGTAAGGGTAAAAGCCAAAAGAGCGGATGATACCAGAATGCCGGACAGTACAAGGCTCAAATATCCAGCCTTTTTAATATATTTTGTTCCTTGAAGCGAGCCTGCCACTACTGCCAAGATCAACACCTCCCCATAAAAAGAGCTTCTAGCTAATCCATGCCGGATTGTTTTTGCAAGCCCATATCCGAAAATGGGAAACATGCGGTAAGTCTCGTATTTTTGTGATGCCAATATAAGCACAGTAATAAAACTTACCAGAAGTATATATGCAGACATCTTTGCATATCTCGCTATGGTCTCCAACCCCAAAAAACTTACAACCGTAACCACTGCAACAAATATACCTATAAGGAAACTTATTGGTGTCAATGGCAGCACATAAACCTTTAACACCTCCACAAATTCTCTGATGATAGCTGAAGCGTTCAGTATAAATAATTGAGTCAGCAAAAAAGAAAAAATGAACCCGCAGAAACGTCCAAGGGAAGCTTCAAAAGCTTCTACTAAGTTTTTACCCGGAAAACGTTTAAGTAAAAGGTAGATGAAGGTAAAGCCTACAGCAGCTGCGGCTGCCGATAATAAGGTCATATACCAAGTGGCTGTACCTAATATATCCGCCAATATTCCGGGACTTGTAAAAAACATCTTTGCTGTGATTGTAATAGTAACCAGGCATATTGCCTCGTGAGTTCCAAATTTTCCTTCCTTTATCATAGACTCAACTCCTTCCAATTTCCGACCTATAGTCTTTATCCATCACCCATACGCTTTTGGTTGGGTGTGTTAAGATAATCAGGTCTCATTTTTTGTTTGAAATTAGGCGCTCTTACGACGATATCAGGATTTTTCTTTGTTACAGGAGAAATCGGTGAAAGAAAGGGCACACCGAAGGACTTCATGTTGCATGCAAAACAGCATACAATAAACAAAACAGCAGCGACCCCATAAAAACCTAAAAATGCGCCGGCTAGTATTAGACCAAATCGAATAATCCGTATTCCTGTTGCTAAAGAATAGCTAGGTATGGCAAAATTCCCAAGACCTGTTACCGCCACCACAATGATAAGAACAGGGCTTACTAAATTTGCAGCCACTGCTGCCTGTCCAAGTATTAACGCTCCAATAATGCCAAGGGTAGGACCGATGATACCCGGCACTCTGATTCCGGCCTCTCGAATCAACTCAAAGGATATTTCTAGTATCAATACTTCAATTATCGTGGGGAAAGGTACATTTTCCCTTGCCGTTGCAAATGCAACCAGTAGGTCTGTAGGGATCATTTCCTGATGATAAAGGATCAGAGATACATATAGTGCCGGTAATAACGTTGCAAAAAATAATCCAAGAATTCGTATTAATCGAATCGCCGTTCCAAAGGGCCATCTTAAAAAAGAGTCCTCAGAGGCATGGAACATGGCAAAGAATGTGACAGGCACTACATTAACAAAAGGAACACCTTCTCCAATTATGATAACCTGTCCTTCCATAATAAAGGAAGCTGCTCTGTCGGGTCTTTCGGTGTTTAATACCTGTGGGATGATTTGAGAAGGCTTGTCTTCAATAAATTGCTCTATCATGCCATCTCCGGTCACGAAATCGATATTGATATTCTTTATTCTCTTCTTCACTTCCTTTATAAGCTTCGGGTTGGCTATCCCATCAAGATACATAATTGCACAGTTTGAGTTACTGGTTTTTCCTACAGGTAGAATTTCAGTAATAAGGTCTTTGTTTTTTATAATTCTTCTTATTAGCGTGATATTGGTGCGCAAATTTTCTGTAAAGCCTTCTTGAGATCCCATTACCACGGATTCGGTTGATGGCTTGTCGATATTTCTTTTTTCATATCCCCTGCTCTCGATCAACAAGGCTTCTTCACAGCCATCGATGAATAAGGCGGTAACACCATTCAATATTTTAGATATGATTTTGTTATATTCCTTCACCTTTTCAACATTATTGATGGATAATACATGGTTCATAGCATAATCGATGGGGCATCCATTCTTATATCCCTTAAAATGCTCGGGGTTCATAAGCTGGCGAAGTATAAAGTCGTTAATAACGATTTTATCTGCCATTCCATCTATAAAGACGATAAATGCTTTTTTGTCCATACCCACGGTAAATTCTCTGATAACAATGTCTTCGTTTTTAGGCATATTGAATTCCTGCTTTATATGTTCAAAGTTTGCCTTAAGATCCGAAAACACCAACTCGTTTTGCGCCGGTAATTGATTTTTATCTTCTTTTTTTCTAAATTCGTTCCATTCTTCGGCTTTTAAAGGGGTCCCGGTATTCTTTTCTGAATTCTTGCTTCGATCTGTATTAGCTTTTGGAGTCGGCATCTCTTTTTTTTCACGCTCGACTCCCTCATAATCCCCCTCAAGAAGTTCAAAGCCACCCTCCGTATCGAGGGGTTCTCTATATACAAAAAAGTTTTTTATTGTTTGAAACAATCCGGACATGATTTTTACCATCCTTTTAACCTGACATTTCCAAAAGAATTGTAGCCCGTTGAAAAGAAAGTTAAACCTGCGAACCATTATCTATGAAAAGTTGAATTCGACAAATGCATTGCTGCAAATAGCAATATTTTGGTACTAATTTAAAAAATTAGCTTTGTATCAATTGTATTTTCATTTTTATTAGGAGCTTACTCCCGTAACAGACGCTTTAGTGCATATTGCTGAAAGTATTGCTGAAAATGCTGTCTTTTCCTAAAAATCGTTTGAACTGTACGTGAAAATATGGCAAATTGCACCTAAGGATTGAAATTTTTTCTTTAATAATGTTTGATTTTCATAAAAAGCAAGGAGTGTTATGGAACTTACGGTTAAAGGAACAAGGCAGGTTATATCGAAAGAATATATGCAAGGAGTTTCCGCAAAAAATGGAGAGGTTACACCTTTATGAATTTCAATAAGTTAAACAAGATAGCCTGGGAAGAGGCTTTTGATAATCGAAAGCAGGATGGGGCGAAGATATCATAGATCGAATCAGAAATGAAGAATATCCTTTTTTGGAGAAAGCTTTGGTAGAGGAACTTATCAATTTTGATCTGAAAGGCAAAACGATTGCTCAATTTTGTTGCAATAACGGACGAGAATTGCTTTCGCTGTATAAAATGGGAGCAGTATACGGAGTAGGTTTTGATATCGCTGAAAATCAGATTTCGTTTGCAAATATGACAGCGAAGAAATTGCAGATGAAAGTCAAGTCCAAATTAGTGTGTAAATTACCTCGGCATTTTAAATGTAGCAATCAGCCTATGGTCGCAAGCGTTTATGCCGCGAAAGCTGTTGACAATGAGTTACAT
>JAAYHZ010000394.1 GCA_012744235.1 Clostridiaceae bacterium | reverse complement strand
CATGTCCAAGCCTACCGAGCATACGCAGGTCATGGCTTCCAATTTATCCAATGACAAAGCACCGTCCATAACGGCCGCACACATGCCTTCGTCTTCGCTAACCGGGATGAAGGCACCACTTAATCCCCCAACGTAAGATGAAGCCATAACACCGCCTTTTTTCACGGCGTCGTTAAATAAAGCCAAAGCCGCCGTCGAACCGTGGGTACCGCACTTTTCCACGCCCATCTCTTCCAAAATCCGCGCGATACTGTCTCCCACCACGGGTGTAGGCGCAAGGGACAAATCCACTATGCCGAACTTGGTACCTAAAAGGGCGGACACCTCTCTTGCCACCAATTGGCCGACACGGGTGATTTTGAAGGCGGTTCTTTTAACGGTTTCCGCTACCGTTCCCAAGTCCTCTCCTTTAACCTTTTCCAGTACGGCTTTTACGGCTCCGGGTCCGCTGACTCCTACGTTAATGCAGGTTTCCGGTTCTCCGATACCGTGATAGGCTCCCGCCATAAAAGGATTGTCGTCCGGTGCATTGGCAAACACCACCAGCTTTGCACAGCCGAAGCAGTTTTCCTCTTTGGTGGCATAAGCCAGCTCCTTGATAACCGCACCCATTTTTTTCACGGCATCCATATTGATGCCGGCTTTTGTAGAAGCCACGTTCACCGAAGAACATACCTTGCGGGTGGATGCAATGGCTTTGGGAATGGAATTGATCAATATTTCGTCTCCCTTGGTAAAGCCTTTTTGCACCAAAGACGTAAATCCTCCGATATAGTCGACCCCGGTAGTCGCGGCCGCTTTATCCATGGCTTCCGCAAAACATGTATAATCCTTTGCATCGGAAGATCCGGCTATCAAAGAAACGGGTGTTACGGATATTCTTTTGTTGACAATGGGTATTCCGAATTTTCTTTCTACCGCTTCCACGGTTTTTACCAAGTTCTCCGCTCTCTTGGTAATCTTATCGTATATTTTTTGACACGCTTTTTTGCCGTCGCTGTCGCAGCAGTCGAAAAGAGAGATCCCCATGGTAACCGTTCGTATATCCAAATGCTCTTTCTCGATCATTTTCAAGGTTTCATATACTTCATAAAGCCCCGGCATAAATCAGCCTCCTGTTCTTTTAAATTCTGTGCATCGACTGAAATATGTCCATATGCTGTATTTTGATTTGGACGCCTAAATCCAATGCCACTTTATCCAATTCTTCTTTTACGTTGTCGAAAGGTCGGTTGCCGTTCGTAAGATCCACAATCATCATCATGGTAAACATATCTTGAACAATGGTCTGGGATATGTCCAAGATATTAATGTTGCACTTTTTCATCACGGCACTAGTATCCGCAATAATACCTACTCGGTCTACGCCTAACACCGTAACGACCGCTTTTTCCATAAAAAGATACCTCCTTATGCCAGCTTGTTTTTGATTACGATTTGAAATTCCCCGGATTCTGCGTCGATGAACTTCACCAACAGCGAAACTTTATTCTCTTCATTCAATGCATTCCAATACAACTCGGCGGTTTTTTCAGGGCAATCTTCCAAGGGCAGCAGCAAAGGCTCCGATGAAAATGAAGGCAAGGGATTGCCGTCCGACCGATAGGTGGTGATGCCGTGGCCAAAGCCGGGAATTGCCTTGTGGTAGTAGTAAAAATTCTTCTGCCCGTACTCTTCCCGATTATTGACCGTCTTTAAAACGGACAGCCTGTATGCAAAAAGAGGATCTTTTAAGTCGATCAAACCGGAAATACGAGGGGTAAAATTCGGTTTGTCCGGTTCGAAGGTTCTTTCCATAAGCGCCTGTTCAAAGGTTTTCTTTTCTTTAATCCTTTCATAAACGGTATCCGTCTGGTCCCCGTTGGTAACGATATGGCAAGAGCCGATGTGTTTCACGGGGTAATAGATAATCAAAGAAGGGTCGGTACATTTATTCTCGTCATATGCTTTCGTTTTGACGAATCCGTTTTCTTCTACGAAAATTCGATTTCTTGAGTTTTCGCTTCTTCCCATTATCCAATACACTTGGATATAGTGTTTGGATTGAGAATCCATTCCCAACACGATTCCTCTGCCCGGATATGCATTTTCTTTTAACATTTGAAAATTTCTTTCGCTTTGCTCTTTGAAATCTTGCATGTCTTTTCTTCCTTTCCTTACGGTCTTATCGTCTTCATACAATCACTTTATTTTTTATGTGATACGTACTCCCATATCACTTTTTTTACCTCGTTTATGTTTTCTATCCGTGTCGGTATTAAATAGGCTTGGGTGCCTCCCGTCATGATAACAATAATCTTTTTCCCCCATACGACTTTAGTGACTTTTTGCCAAGTCACACGAGCCGAATGCTTAGGGGTCGTGCAAGAAAATCCTTTGTCGTCAAACGCAAACGTCATCGGGTCATGAAAAGCCGTATTTACCGCCCAACCTTCTCTGCTTTTTCGAACCATATTGAAAAGGGTAACGCCGAAGGAGAGGATAATAATGAACAAGCCGATCATGATAGGAATGACGTTTATTTTTTCTTTTACGGCTTCAAAACCGATAACCAAAGCCATCAAAATAAAACCATACAACAGCATAAAGCGTAGCGGTCATCGATTGACTGCATAATT
>JAAYHZ010000393.1 GCA_012744235.1 Clostridiaceae bacterium | reverse complement strand
GGTTCATGATATAGGAAAATATTCACAAGAATTTCAAAAAAGAATTCGCGGACATTCCATATATGTAGATCATTCGACTGCCGGCGCCATTGAAATATATAAATACGTTAAAGCATTCGGTATCATATTGGCTTATTGCATAGCGGGCCATCATGCAGGTCTTCCGGATGGAGGCAGCGCAGCGGATACAGGCGACGAGCCTACATTGTACGGTAAACTGAAGCGTCGTAATTTACCGAACTATGGTACATACAGGAAATTTCTTGATATCCCAAAAGAAAAGCTTCCGTCGAAAATTCCCATTCAACCTGTGGCCGGCGGGGGATTATCGATATCCTTTCTAATCCGAATGTTATATTCCTGTCTTGTCGATGCCGATTATTTGGATACCGAGCGTTTTATGTCGGGAAATACAATCGATAGAAGCATCGACTGTTCGATAGACACCTTACTCGATAAATTGCTTGAATATATAAAAAGGTTTGATTCTCCCGTAGGACTCGTTAATGAGAAAAGGTGTGAGATACTGAACAGGTGTTTGCATGCCGCAGAAAATCCTAAAGGGATATATACCTTAACCGTACCTACCGGAGGAGGAAAAACAATATCTTCGTTGAGCTTTGCTTTAAAGCACGCAAAGAAACATGGAATGAAACGGATCATATACGTAATACCGTATACTTCGATTATTGAGCAAAATGCCGCCGTCATAAAGAGTATTTTAGGATCCGAGTACGTTTTAGAACACCATTCCAATATCGCTTACGACGATGAAAGTGAAGAAATGTCAAAGCTGCGTTTGGCAACGGAGAATTGGGATATTCCGATTGTCGTAACGACGAATGTTCAGTTTTTTGAATCCTTTTTTTCAAATAGAGCATCAAAATGTAGAAAACTGCACAATACCGCAAACAGCGTAATTTTGTTTGACGAAGCGCAAATGCTTCCGATTTATTATTTATTGCCCTGTATTCGTACCATCAGTGAATTGGTAACGAATTATGGAAGTACATGTGTTCTATGCAGTGCCACCCAACCTGCTATAAAGGATTTGTTTCCGAAAGGAACAAAAATTACGGAAATCATTGAAAATGCGCCTGCCTTGTATAAAGCATTTAAGCGTACGAATATCAAATACATCGGTAAGTTAAGTTATGAATTGTTAATCGATCATCTTGAAAAGCGAAATCAAGTTTTGTGCATTGTCAATACTCGAAAAACGGCAAGAAATATAAGTGACGGTCTTAGTGAACCCGGTAATTTCCACCTGTCGACATTAATGTGTCCCGTACACAGATCACAAAAAATTGCCGAAATAAAGGACAGACTAAAGAAAGAATTGCCTTGCAGAGTGATTTCAACAAGCCTTATCGAAGCCGGTGTTGACGTAGATTTCCCTGCGGTTTACAGACAGATGGCAGGACTCGAGTCTCAAATCCAAGCGGCAGGAAGATGCAATAGAGAAGGAAGAAGATCAATAGAAGATAGAAATGTTTACATTTATGATATGGATGACGATTATAATCAAAAGCTGCCGAGCGCTCTTCGAAGACCTACCGAAATAGCGAAAGGAATTGCCGAAAGATATACGGATGTATCTTCGCCTGAAGCCATAGAAGCCTATTTTACACAGCTATTCCACACCGCCGGAAAAAGCTTGGATTACAAAGATATCATATCCAGATTAGAAGAAGGAGCCGTAAACGGTGGGAGCTTTCCGTTTCATCAAATTGCATCGGAATATAAACTCATCGAGGATATAACTTACGGTATCATCATACCTTACGATGAAAAAGCGAAATTGTTTATAGAAAGATTAAAAAACAATGAAAGAACCATAAGCTCAGTACGCAATATACAACCCTATATTGTCAATGTATACAAAAAAGAAGCGGAAAAATTGTTAGGTGTCGGAGCAATTGAGATGATTGATACCGAGCTGTTTGTGCTCATGGACACAAGCTTATACAACGAAAGAACCGGTCTTAAAGTCGAGATCGAGGACGGTATCGGTATATTTTGTTAAACCGGGTGAGATTCCAATCAATTTATCATATGTAATTTAAAAAAGTATAGGAG
>JAAYHZ010000392.1 GCA_012744235.1 Clostridiaceae bacterium | reverse complement strand
CATAGTTTCCGGTTAATAAGGATAGTCGGGCGTCATCGTCTTTAAAATACAGCGTATCCCGCATGGCGGGAGGCAGGTGGTCGATAAAGCAAAAAATACACTTGTTTCTGCAGGATTTTTCTTGGTCAATGAGGGGCGGATCGAATTCGATACCTAAATCTTCGTAAGGGTCTTTTTCAATATCGATTTCCCATGTTTCTCCATTGGGTTTTCGGATGGCCACCAATATGTTTTCATCGGCAGTGAAAAAACGGTAATCAAAAATATCCGTGATGTCTTGTCCGTTAACGGACAGTAAAACATCGCCTTTTTCGATTCCCGCTTGTTCTGCAATGGAGCCTTCTTCAACTTTACAAATCAATCCGCGTTTTTTGACCATATTCCGACTTTTTCGACCATAAAGAAAAAAGCAGCAGTTACTGCTGCCGCCCTTATGTTCTAATCCTTATTCTTGCCCCTCTACCGCAATAACTTGCTTTCCTTTGTAGAATCCGCAGTTGCTACATACCTTGTGGGACAGCTTCAACTCGTGGCATTGCGGGCATTCCACCAAGTTCGGTGCAGTAAGCTTCCAATGCGTTCTTCTTTTATTCCTTCTTTGTTTGGAGACCTTTCTTTTTGGTAATGCCATATGTTACACCGTTCCTTGAATAACGGTCATTCAACTCCTTTCACATTAAAAAAGTCATATTTCAACTTGTAACCCTATCATTACAAATTAATGGCTAAAGTAATCTTTTAATATACCGAAGGGGTTCTCGGTTTTTTCTTGTTTCTTATCTTCTTGTTCCGGTCTGCATTGGCAAGAACCTTGGTTGAGGTTTTTCCCGCATACCGGGCAAAGACCCTTGCACTGCTCGGAACACAACAATCTTACAGGCAACGCGACAATTATATTATCATTTACGGTCTTTGTCAAATCCACAAAATTTCCTTCATAGGGATACACATCGTCATCATCGGTATCTCGAGAAGAAAATCTTTCATTTAACTGTAAGGTCATGGTTCTTGTTACCGGTTTTAAACATCTGGCGCATTGTCCTGTGTATGTTAATTTCAACACTCCGGAAAGGAATATTTCCTCTCCTTGATTGGTCAAGGTACCTTCTATCAAGACATCGTCCTTCACGGAGATCATGTCATACAAATCATCTTGAACAAGGGGGCCTTGGTATCGAATTTCCATAACGGCTCCCGATTCTTTTTTAATATCGGTTATGTCAAATTTCATGTTACACCTCGCAAACCGGCAATGGATATTATACTAAACTTCATAAATCAATGTCAACAAAAAGATTTTTATCTTTCCGTTCTTCTTATACGGCGGATACACGTTTTTTCAGCTCATCTACCATTTTCAATAACGCTTTTCCGCGGTGGCTGATTTTGTTTTTCTCCTCCGAAGTCAACTGGGCCATCGTTTTTTCGTATTGCGGCAAAACAAACAACGGGTCATAACCGAAGCCGTTTTCTCCTTTCGGTTCAAATCCGATAAATCCTTCAACCGTACCCCGTACAATAAAGGACTGTCCGTCTTCCATCACGACGGCGATGGCGCATACGAATCGAGCGTCTCTTTTTTCTTTCGGAATATCCTTTAGTTCTTCCAATAGCTTTTGATTGTTTTTCTTGTCATTGGCATCTTCTCCGGCATAACGGGCGGAATATATGCCGGGTGCGCCGCTTAACGCCTCCACCTCCAAACCGGAGTCGTCGGCAATAACCGTTTTTCCGGTCTTTTTGTGTATATGCATGGCTTTAATGAAGGCATTCTCATCAAAAGTGTGTCCGGTTTCCTCGATCGTATCCTCGATACCGGCTTCTTCCATGGAAATAACGTCAAATTCAAAATCTTCTAAAATCCTTTTGATCTCTCTCAGCTTACCTTTGTTCTTCGTAGCAACAATTACTTTTTTCATCAGACGGATACCGCACCAACCAATGTTGCATCTTCGCCCAGGCATTCTTTTTGAATGTCCAAAAGCTCTCGAATTCCTTTTTCGGCTAAATCCAACAGCTCGTTCAACTGTTGACGATCGAAAGGAACTTTTTCCGCCGTTCCTTGAACTTCCACCAGCTTACCGGACCCGGTCATCACAACGTTTAAATCCACGTCCGCATTGGAGTCCAGTTCAAAACACAAATCCAGCACCGGCTCTCCGGCTACGATTCCTACGCTTACGGCAGCCAAAAAATCCTTTACGGGGATCTCCTCAATGAGCCCTTGGTCTTTTAAGAGCTTGCATGCGTCAAACATAGCGATAAAGCCTCCGGTTATGGAAGCCGTTCTTGTTCCTCCGTCCGCTTGGATGACATCACAATCGATGGTGATTAATCGTTCTCCCAACTTCGTTACGTCTACAACCGATCGTAAAGCTCTTCCAATGAGTCTTTGAATCTCTCCGCTTCTACCGTCCAGCTTTAATTTGGATATATCTCGGGGCTTTCTTGTCTGTGTGGCTCTCGGAATCATGCTGTATTCCGCTGTAACCCAGCCTTCTCCGGTATCTTTTTTAAAAGGCGGAATTCGATCCTCCACGGTAGCGGTGCATATGACTTTTGTATTCCCCATTTCTATTAAAACGGACCCTTCCGCATAGGGAATATAGTTGCGTGTAATTTTTACATTCCTTAAGCTGTCGTTCGGTTTACTATTATCCATCTTAACCACCTCGTCATCAAGTATATGTATATTCGTTTTTGCTTCTTAACGAGCTTTGATTATATCATATCATAAAACTTCGTACCTTATTTTCTGTTTTTTCGCCCAAAAATATATATCCCTTCTTTGTTATCTTATGTCAATAATAAAACGCATCAGGAAAAATGTCGTTAATCACAAAAGTCACAAAAGTCCCCTCGCAAACTTGCAAAAAATCGCTTGACATAATCTTCTTTTGTATTGTATAATCAACAACGGCACAGCCGAAGGGGAGTAGCTCAATTGGCAGAGTAGCGGTCTCCAAAACCGT
>JAAYHZ010000391.1 GCA_012744235.1 Clostridiaceae bacterium | reverse complement strand
TTTGGATTTTACCGAACCGAACCTACGGGAAGCGACGGGCCTTACCGATTACTTTTTCATCAATGCCAAAAACAACGTGACCTTATCCGCCGACTCCTCCGTCGATATAGAGGCCGACAAGATTTACGAAGACTATACCACCTACAAGATCACCCGAA
Source organism: Clostridiaceae bacterium (assembly GCA_012744235.1). Classification (GTDB taxonomy): domain Bacteria; phylum Bacillota; class Clostridia; order JAAYHZ01; family JAAYHZ01; genus JAAYHZ01. Next base: position 6,693 of record JAAYHZ010000391.1, on the reverse strand, counting down.
AAAAACCTTATTCGCCTTACGCCGTCCTTACAATTAATAGTCGGTAGCCTTTACCTTGGCGATGGTTTTTTCAATGTATCGTTTTAACTTTTCCTCGAAAACATCGGGAGTGATTTCTTTGTTTTCAATCATAAACAAGCCTTTTTCCCAGCTCGCCGTCAAGATCGGGTTTAAAAGCTCCTTAGCGGTTCGAGCCACAATATTGACGATTTCCTCCCCTTTGGGAGTCGGCGTTACGATACGGGTTCTCGGTTGAATCTTGATGTGCTTGTTGTCCGCCAATTTTTGTATGATTCCCGCTCTTGTTGCGGATGTTCCGATACCGCAGGTTTTGATTTGTTCTCTTAATTCCTCGTCCTCAATGTATCTTCCGGCCTTCTCCATGGCCACGATCAAGGTACCGTCGGTGTACCTTGGAGGAGGCTTTGTTTCCTTTTGCTCCGTATGAAACCCGTCGATGCGGCAGGGTTCGCCCTTGATGAGGTTTTGTATCGGCGAGTCGGACAGGTCCTCTTCCTTTTTCTCGGACATATCGTAAACCTCTTTCCAGCCGATGGCCTTTAAAGCTTTGGAATTCGTAACAAAGGTCTCTCCGTCCACATCCGTTTCCACCTTTACGGTATTGTATTCGGCGGGAGGATAAAAGACCGCTAAGAACCGCTTTACTATCAAATCGTAAATCTTTTTTTCCTTCTCCTCCAACAAAGACAAATCCTTGGTTACATAGGTCGGGATAATGGCATAGTGATCCTGTACCTTGCCGTCATCCACAAACCGTTTGTTGTTTTTATTCACCGCAAAAGGCCCGAATGTCTTTATTTTCGCAACGCTTTCTTTGTATGCGACGTTTTTGTAAAGGCCGTTCAATATTTTCGGCAGCTCCGGAAGCACCTCGGTGGATAAAACCCTGCTATCCGTTCTCGGGTAAGAAATGAGCTTTTTCTCGTAGAGGTCTTGGGCGATCTCCAAGGTTTTGTTAACCGAAATTTTAAACCTTTTGTTGGCTTCCGATTGTAGCTCCGCAAGGTTAAACAAAAGAGGAGGCGGCTCCTTCTTTATTTTCTTTTCCACCTTTTTTACCTTGGCCGTCTTTCCTTCCAACCTTTTGATTAATTCTTCGGCTTCTTCCTTGCTCAGGTATTTTTCTTGAGGTTCTTCTTCGTCCTTGCCGTTCTCCGCTTTTTTATCCTCTTTTTTCGGCTGCCACTTTCCTTTGTAGGAAATTTTGCTTTCCTCGGAGAAAAAGTCGGCGGTAACGATATAGTAGGGTTTGGGTATGAAGTTGCGAATCTCTCTTTCTCTTTGGACCACCAGACCCAAAACGCAAGTCATAACCCTGCCGATAGGAATGACTGTCTTTTTTTCTTCATTTAAAACTTGGGAGAGCTTTTTCCCGTATCGGATGGTATAGAGTCGGCTGAAGTTCATGCCGAAAAGCCAATCTTCCTTGGCTCGGCAATAGGCGGCATTCCCTAAGGAATCGTATTCCGAAAGGTCTTTTGCTTCTTGGATTCCTTTAAGGATGGCCTCTTTCGTTTGGGCGTTAATCCATACCCTCTTCACCGGTTTCGTACATTTCGTTCGATGGTATACCAGACGGAAGATGTACTCCCCTTCCCGTCCGCTGTCGGTACAGGAATAGACGATATCGATATCCTTTCGATTCATGAGCTTTTCAATGGTTTTAAACTGCTTGGCAACTCCTTTGCCCTTGATGACTTCGTAAATGTATTGATCGGGAATGATAGGCAGGTCTTCGATCCTCCAGTACCGGTATTTCGGATCATATGCTTCCGGGTAAGCAAGCGTCACCAAGTGCCCGTAGCACCAGGATATGACGGAGTCGTTTTGTTCGGCAAAGCCTTTCTTACGGTCGGAGGGCGTGATTTTTATTCCCAGTGCTTCCGCAAAGCTTACGGCTACCGACGGTTTTTCGGTTATGTATAGCTTTTTACCCACTTACCTCACCTTTCATCCCTTGTTCTTTGATTCATAGCCATTGTACATGCTTTGATTTTGGTTTTCAATGGAAACAGCCCTTCTTTCGAAAGGCTGTCCTTTTTCATCGAATTTTTTCTCCGGTCGGGATTGTTGTACCCCTTCTCATTCGTTGTATTTTAAATTACTCCCTCGGAATTCGTCCTTCGGGTATTTTTCTTCGTTGGCATCCAGCTTGCTTTTCAATGCATCGGACAAATCCATGCCGTTCATTTGGGCAAATCGAAAGATAAAGAAAAAGGTATCCGCCAATTCCTCTTCGATCTTTTTCCGTTTTTCGGGAGATTCCATCATGCGTTGCATCTGTTCTTCCGACTTAAAGCGGAACAAATCCAACAATTCATTGGCTTCGGTGGATATTCCGATAGCCAAATCCTTCGGATTATGAAACTGACTCCAGTCCCTATCCTCGCAAAACTTTTTAACCGCTTCTTTGCATTCTTTGACAGTGATTCGATCGTCCATCGTCTTTTCCTACTTCATCATTCTTTTTAAATATTCTCTCAACCCCGGGTCCGTACAGTACACATAACAGCCCTTCATGCCCCGTGTCAAAAGCGTTCGGTACGTGTTGCGGATAATTTCATCGGCCAATTTTTCGGCTTTTTCAGGATCTTCTTTGGCCATCGCCTTTATTCCGTGAATGGATCGGTCGGATTTGGCACGTGCCGTGTAGTCGGTAATGACGCGGCCGTTTTCGTATCTTAAGTCATTGCCGATAATAACGCCTACGTAATCGAATTCCAAGCCTTGCGCCGTATGAATGCATCCCGCTTGGTATACCGAATCCTTGTCGATGGCATACGTGGAGGTGGAAGAAAGATTCCAGCTTATGCCGAAATCCCCGATTTTAATATCGTGATAGTTCGGGTTGTTCTGTTCCTTTTTCGGCCACTCCCAACAGTAGCCTGCAAGAATTCGTGCACGGTTTGAAGGACGATTGAGCTCGATAATAGTATCCCTTAAAACCTTCGGATCATCCAACACATGAAAATCGTAATCGATTCCTTCCAAGGTATAGTTGGCCGTCTCCCTTATACCCAATACATTATCGATCCAAGCCAAATAACCGTCGGACCCGTTGCAGCGGAATTGAGAAACCAATTCGTTTTCATATATTTCAGCTCCGAATAACATCGCTTGTTTTTTGATTTCCTCGACGCTTCCGATGTCTTTGATATGGATTCTTTGGTGTTCATCGATAAAGAAAATACTGCACTTGGCTGCGTTTATGATTTCTTTTATTTGGTTTTCGCCTACGTTGGACATCATCCCGGATTTTTCATTAAGACGATGGGCTTCGTCTACGATAAGGGTATCGATGTAGTTTTTCGGTACGTCCACGTAACTTCCGGAGCTTTTAAACAAGTTGTGGATACGGCCTTTTGTAAGAGTGCCGGTCAGCTTGGCTACATATACGTTTCTCGGTGCGCTGTTTTTCGAAACGTATTGGCACAGCTGATCTCTGTTTGTCAGTTCCGCCAAAAGGTTTACCGCCACAACGGATTTTCCTGTACCGGGTCCGCCTTTTACAATGTATACTCTCTTTTTCTCATCCTTCTTGCTTTTTTCAGCCAATTCCATGGCTTCATCAAAGACAACCTTTTGTTCGTCTAACATGATGAACTCTCGGTTCCCTTTCAACATACTAGTCAAGGAATCCTGCAAGCTTTTCGAAGGACGAATTTTCCCTTTATCGATTAGATACAGCGTTTCGCGGTTATCTCCGTACTTGATGAATTTTTTGATGAAAGCTCTTAGTTTTACGATATCGCCGTGGGCGAATACCGGTGCTTTCGTAAGGTACGCCCTATATTTCGGGTGCTCAATAACATCATGAGGTTCTTTTATGTAATTATGAAGATAGGCACAGGGTATAAGCTTTATTTTTTGGTCTTGAACATTGGCGTTATAATCTTCGAGCATGGCACAATAGGACCAAGCTTGATAAGAAGGATGTACGACTCTTCTCAACCCTTGTCCAACATAGGTTTCCACGAGAGCATCGCTTCCTTCGACAAGTCGCACCTTGTCCCATTGTTTCAGCTCGATGACAACGGCATTTTTGCTTCGTTTTTCTCCGTAACCGGACAAGATAAAATCGATTCTCTTTGCCGTTTGCGGTATATTGTACTCGATGGCAACCCCGGAGTTATACGGTATGTGCGGATCGTTTAATACCTTGTACATATACTGCAGCGAATTCTCCCAAGCGTTGTATTCATTCTTTGAAATCCTTCTCCGCATCTTTTCATATATCAACGTTTCAATCCGTGAAGGCAGCACATCTTCTTCCATACCCGACATAAAATCCGATTTTATACCTTCGTATATGAGCATGCTATTCCCTCTTTCTCCTATTCATTACTATCATAATCCATAAGACTTTTATACTTTTCCTCCAAGCGTTCTTTATAGAACCTTCTTGTTCGGTAATCTATCGTGTCTTTAAAATGCTTTAGGAATGAACCGTTGGTTATATACGGTTCCAGTTCTTCCGTTAAACAGAATAATCCGTCTTCCTCGTAGAAAAACTCTCCGGCTGACTGCATGAGAAATTTCATAGGATTTCTTCGGGCAAGACTGACATATTCTTTTTTACCCCAGTTTATATATTCGGCACTGCTTTTATCCTTTAAAAGGTCAATAGAATTGGACCTTTTGGCATAGAACTCTTTAAAGCTTCTGTAAATATCCTCGTCAGTTACTTTAAGCTTCATGTCTCCGTTGTTATAGAAAGCCAATAATACGGGCATTTTATACATTTTCGTCATACTCGTATTTTCAATTTCCCTAAGAAAAGCATGGGCTTTTGTGCCGATTAATAATTTTTCTTCTTCGGATGCTTCCCCGATCTTATCCAAAAAGGAAAGATAATCACGAAAGATATTCAGCTCTTTTCTTGTTCTTATGGTTTTATACAATCCTTCGTCCATGTAGGTATAGATTGCAAGCCTTAAGGGTTTGGCATCAAGCTTGTCCTTTATTCGATCGTATTCATCACGTATTTTATCGTAGAGTCCTTTTTCTTCTTCCGCCATGCGCTTAAATAGGTCGATAATACGAAGGTCAAAGTCAACGATACAATCATCCGGATAATCTTCTTCCTTCGGTATAGAAAAAGCTTTGGATTTACCGTCATACCCCTTTATATCTCCCGTCAAGAAAAAGGGGATCAAGTACGCCTTTTTGTAATTTCCGATAAAGTCCAAAACATTGACGTATTTTTTGTTGCCTTTTTTACGTAAACCTCTTCCGAGCTGCTGCAAAAATACGGTGGGCGATTCGGTAGGTCTTAGAAACATGACCATATCCACTTCAGGGATATCAAGACCTTCATTGAACATATCTACGGAAAAGATTACGTTAATTTCGGCTCTTTTTAATTTCTCAACCGCTTCCTTACGGTCCAAAACAAAAGAGTTCCCGTCGGTTAAATTCTTATCGTCACTAATGACGGCACAGGCTTGAATTCCGTTATTCATAAAATATTCCGCCATGTAAACGGCGTGCTTTCTACCTGAGCAGAATCCCAACGCTCTTATGCTGTTGTATTTTCTATAATGCTCTAAAATGAGGTCCGCTCTGCTTTCGTTACTTAACGCATCTTCCAGCTGTCTTTCATCGTATTTCCCGTGCCTATAATCAATCTCGCTGTAATTCGTCCGGTCAAACACTCCGTAATAGCGGAAGGGCACCAGCCAGCCTTTGTTTATGGCTTCTTTCAAGCGAGCTTCATAAACGACGTTGTAATCGCAGAGGGCAAAAACGTCTTGGTTGTCCAATCTTTCGGGAGTAGCGGTAAGTCCGAGCAAAAATTTCGGCTTAAAATATTCGATGATGTTTAAATAGCTTTCAGCTACCGCATGGTGAAATTCGTCAATGACAATATAATCAAAGGCATCCTTGGCAAAATACGAATCGCTTAAATATTCTTTTCGTCCTAATGTTTGTACCGTGGAAAAGATGATATCGGCATCCGTGTCCTTACGATTCCCGCTAAAAAAGCCCGTGGTAGCATCCGGTTTAACACGTTTAAAGGTTTGCTCCGCTTGATTCAAGATCTCTTCCCTATGAGCGATAAACAGTATTCTTTCGAATTTCAGAGAATCAAAAGCCGCTAAAAACGTTTTACCGGTACCGGTGGCAGCCACTACAATTCCTCGGTCCCATCCGTCGGATCTGGATTTTTTCAATTCGTATAAAGCTTCGATTTGGGGACCCATGGGACACGGAAACTTGATTATTTCACATTCCTCTTCAACCTCTCCATTATCAAAATCCGCTTGCTCCTCCGCCGCCTTGGACTCTTCCGATAGCGCTTGCCCGTCTTCTAGCTTTTCGATTTCTTCAAAGATTTTTGGCTTTTTCCAGCTCTTTGAGTACCGGCTCATTTCATTGTCATCTACAATAATGGATTTATTTAAGAACAAGTCTTCGAAGGTTTTTCGGAAATAATTGAATTCTTACGGATTGATTTTGGAATTAATTCTGTAATTCCATTCGATACCGTCCGTTAAAGCCGAACGAGATATATTGGATGATCCGATGAAAATATCGCCGTGGTCCCCGTATTCAAAAATATAAGCTTTCGGATGAAAGGATTTGTTAGGCACGCCGTAAAAGCGTAAATCCACTTTATCGCCTAAGATATCCTTTAGCAAATAAAGAGCGGGGGGCTGCGTTATCTTAAGG
>JAAYHZ010000390.1 GCA_012744235.1 Clostridiaceae bacterium | reverse complement strand
GTCGCCTTCACCGGGTATTACCCGGCGCCTTGCCCTACGGTGCCCGGACTTTCCTCGGATACAACCTTTCGGTTTGCATACGCGATTGTTCGGCTTACTCGCAGCTTTACATAAATTATAACATACCTTTTTGATATTTCAATGGGAAAAGAAGGTTTTTTGACAACGAACTCCCTTGCAATATCATTACCTTGACTTTAGTACGGGTGTTTCTTTTTCCGAAGGAATAAATTCCGTGTCGGGAACTTTTGCTTTTAAACGTTTGGCTAAAGCTTCTTTATAAATCACTTCACTTTCGTAATGCCCTACCAAAACCGTATCCAGCCCGTAAGCAAAGGCATCCAAAACATCGTGGTACTTCATCTCCCCGCTCACGTATATATCCGGCCGTTGTGCCAAAAGGGGAGCAAAATTCCCGTCAAAGGAGCCGGAGCAAAGGGCCACCTTCTTAATGATTTTATCGTTGCTTCCTGTATACCGAAGGGTAGATACCTTAAAAGATTTCTTTATAATGTCTAAAAAGTCGAACAAGGAAATTTCCTTTTCCAAAACGCCGATTCTTCCTACAACGGTCGGTTTGGCTTCGGATTCTTCGCATAAGGGTCTTACATTCTTTAATCCCATAAGCTCCGCCATAAGATCACAGGTTCCGTCTTTCGATACATCCATATTGGTATGAGCGGCATAAATGCACAAACCGTTTCGTATGGCCTTATAGACCGTATCCTGAACCGGAGTTTCCCCCGATATTCTGGAAAGAGGCTTAAAGATCAGGGGGTGATGAGACAGAATCATTTGGCAGCCCTTTTCAATGGCTTCATCCGCCGTTTTACTCGTTACATCAAGACAAAGCAGTACTTTTTGAACCGGCTGGCTGCGATACCCTATAAGCAAACCGACATTGTCCCGTTCCATGGCTTTATGAAGCGGAAACATTTCCTCCAAAACATCGCATATGCTACCGCAAAGGGCCATAATCCTCTTTTCCATCCTTTCTTTCGTTCTTTATATCCTTCAGCTTATTAATAATTTCTTTTAACTCGTCCGTTTTCTCCGAATCCGGGTCTTTCGCCCTCTTCATGCCGGACCGGATGCGGATCAGCAACCCGATTCTTCGGTCCAAATATTTAAGCACAAGATCCGTTTTTTGCTCTAAAAGAGAGGGGCTTGCATGGTAAAATGCCGGATGAACTTTTTTAGGCAGTCCCCCGGGGATAATACTCATGGCGGTATACAATTTGTTTCTGTCGCAGCAAATCCTTTCTTCCGATATATCCAATCCGTTTTTGTAACAGTATTCGCGAACCATTTCATCGGCATACATACACTGTATGATCAACCGATTGCATATATCGACTTTTCTTTTGTTCTTTTCCAGCATTTCCGTGATCGTTAATCCGCCCATGCCGCATATTAATACGGTATCCGCTTCATGGTCCTGAATACAATCCAACCCGTCTCCCAATCTGAGCTCGATCATATGAGAAAGGCCGTGCTCTTCGATATTGTTTTTTGCGATTCGCAAAGGGCCTTCCCGAATATCCGTTGCAATGATTTTTTTACACAAATCCATTTGTGCCGCATAAAGGGGTATATAGGCATGGTCGGTTCCGATATCACACAATACCTCACATACCGGAATCATTTGCGCTATCATGAAAAGTCGCGCTTCCAAATCGATTGCTTTTGTCATAGAATCTCCCGATCTTCCGTTTTTTGCTTATCGGCAATATACCGTTTTGCCTGCATAGTAAACAATCGGCTGTAGGGTCCGCCGTTTTCCATCAATTGCTCATGGGTTCCCATTTCCACTAGCTTTCCGTTCTCTAAGAACAGAACCTTTTGCGAAATGGTGGCACTGGACAAACGGTGGGACACGAATATGGCCGTCTTTTCTTCCTTCATCTCCTCCAATTGCTTGAACAAATTGTATTCGGCTTCCGCATCCATGGAAGCGGAGGGTTCGTCGAATATAAGGATTTCACCGTTTCTGAAAAAAGCTCGGGCAACGGCGATTTTCTGCCACTGTCCTACCGACAGCTCCAACCCGTTTCGGTCGAATTGTCTTGTTAACTCCGTATCGTACCCGTTTTCCAGCTTTTCTATGAATTCATCCGCATTGCTGCTTTTCGCTGCATTTTTAATGGCCAACAAATCGTTGATGTTATCCAAATTTCCCAATGCAATGTTTTCACGGATGGAAAAAGCCAGCTTGCCGAAATCTTGAAAGACAACGGAGTAGAGCTTATACAAATCATAAGGATCGTACTCACGAATGTCCGTACCGTCCAAAAGAATTTTTCCCTCCGTAGGATCGTATAAACGAAGAAGCAGTTTCAAAAGGGTGGTTTTTCCCGCTCCGTTGTGACCTACCAACGCAACGGTTTGCCCTTCTTCGATAACAAAAGACAAATCATCCAACACCTTCTTATCCGTACCGGGATAGGAAAAGGAAACGTTTTGAAATTCGATTCTGTGCTTTTGGTTTATTTTGACCCTTTTCGGAGGTTCAACGGCGGGTTTAATCGTGATTTCTTGTTCCAAAAACTCTTTCAAATTATCAATAAACAAACTGCCTTCATAGATGCCGGAAACGGTACTCGTTATATTCACAACGGATCGTTCGATATTGGTTGCGGCTCCGGTGAAAAACGAAAAGTTTTCCAAGGAGATAATGCCCTTTAATGTACTGATGCCCATATCTATGTACACCCAAGCCAAGGTAACCAAGGAGCATAGGCTTCCGAAACAAGTCCATTTGATAATCAATTTTTGAAGCGCTTTGGTTTGCTTGTACGCGCTTTCAAATGCCTCTTTGTACTTTTCAATCAAAAGATCGCACATGTCGTAAAGCTTGACTTCCATTACGGTATAGCGATTGGTCACCAACGAAGAGTAATAGGACATTTTCCTTCGTTCGACGGATTGGCGTACATGGAGTCGATAGTTTCGTCCCCTAATATACATGCTGATGTACCCTACAGGGATGCTGGATATCAAGAGCAAAGCGGCGAACAAGCGGTTGTATGTTGCTACAACCGTTACAAAGCTGATGATACTGATAATCGAGGATATCAATTGATAGGACGAGTTCATTATGGAGATGGGGCGGTTGCCGGCTTCGTTGTTGGCATTTTCCATTTTGGAATAGAATTCCGCATCATCAAAGCAGGCCATATCGATTTCACCGGCTTTTTTCATAATTTTAATCTTAATATTCCTGGCCAACACGTCTCCCATCAAACGGCTTAACGCCGAATTGAATGTATTCGCCAAACGGGTTGCCAATGTCAAGCCGAAATACAAGCAGGAGTAAAGAATCAAAAGGCGAGCCGCCTCTTCCCTGAATCCGCCGGACATGCTTTCCGCCAGTATGCCGATTACTTTCTTTCCCAGCCACACAGACGCCACAGGCTGAAGACCGGTGAACAAAACGATTCCTGCGAAAGCAAGCATGATCCACTTGTTTGTTTCCCAGATTAAGCTGTAAACGTAAAGAACTTTATTAATCGAGTATACCGCTTTTTGAAAAAAATTACGATTATCGACGTAATCTCGGTAAGGATTCCGGGAGAGATCTTTTAATCTTATCTTATCATTATTATCCAAAACACTACTCCTTTTACCCGTTTTTTGTCGACATACAAAAAATGTCGAAGCATTCTACTTCGACATTCAACGGTTGGTGGGCCTTCAGGGACTCGAACCCCGGACCGGCCGGTTATGAGCCGGCTGCTCTAACCAACTGAGCTAAAGGCCCGAATGGCTCCCCAAGTAGGACTCGAACCTACGACCCTGCGGTTAACAGCCGCATGCTCTACCGACTGAGCTATTGAGGAACGCCTTTTTGTTAACGCC
>JAAYHZ010000004.1 GCA_012744235.1 Clostridiaceae bacterium | reverse complement strand
TTTGTAACCTGCTTCAATAATCTTTGTCACCATTAAGCCGTCTTCTCCCGGACTTTTGCAGGGGATCCCTAAGGTGACGCATTCGACAAAATGCTTGATTTCTCTTCGGAAACCTTCACGGAAATCGAATTGCGCTTTTTTTGCCGGAAGGATGTCCACCATCCGTCCGGACATGGTTGTATAGAGTTCCACATCGGGTTCGATTTTCGCTCCGGCTTTATCGCCGAAAAGCTCGATTCGGCCCGAAGGCGACTTAATGTTTAAGCAAAAGCTGGTATCAAGATAAAAGACGGCTCCGTTGTCATACTTGATGTATAGGGTGGCCATGTCCTCTACATTAAATATATCCGCTTTTCTTGTGCTTGAGATTTCTCCCGCATCCTTGAGATCGGGTTTTCCTAGCTTGTACGATACGGAACCGCTGACCGTTAAGGGTTTGGGATTCCCCATTAAATAGCGGCACAGGTCGATGCAGTGTACCCCAAGATCAATCAAAGGTCCTCCTCCGGACTTGGCCTTGTTTCCAAACCATCCTCCGGGGAAACCGTATCTTCTTAAGTAGGATGCCTTAACGTAATAAATATCGCCGAACAACCCTTGATTTTTTAAATCCATAATAAGGTCCGCATCGTCACCGAATCTTCTTACAAAGCCGATCATTAAAACCTTGCCGGATTCTTTGGACGCATCCAGTATTTGCCGGGCTTGCTCCGATGTAATGGCCATGGGTTTTTCAAGCAAAACATGTTTTCCGGCTTTTAATGCGTTAATAGCAATTTCCGCATGCGCATCGTGACTTGTGCAGATGCTGACGACATCGACATCCGACTTTTCTAACAAGTCCCTGTGGTCCGTGTATTGCTCGGGAATAGCGTATTTTTTACAAACATCATCCAATTTTTCCGAATCAATATCGCATCCGGATACAATATCAACATTTTTTAACTGCCGGTACCCGTCGATATGCATATGACTGATTCCGCCGGTACCGATAATACCCACTCTTAATTTTTCCATGACGAATTCCTCAACATTCAACAATCTTTCCGAAAGACTCAGCGTCCGATCAGTTCCTTCAAGAATTGAACGGCTTTGCGAATATCTTTCTCCGGATCCGGGCCCACTTCTCTTTCAATGGTTAAGAATCCCTTGTATCCGGTTGATGCCAATGCTTTCAGATATTCCGGGAAATTCACGTCGCCTTCGCCTAAAGGAACTTCCTTAAATGCGGGAGGCATGTCTTTCGGTCTGGGAGCCAAACCGTATATGATTTCTCGGTCGGTTTTGTTCAGCATAATTCCGTCTTTTGCGTGGGTATGAACGATATAGTCTCCTAAAACCGTAGCGGCATCCTTCGCCGGCTCTCCGATTACCATCACGAGGTTGGCCGGATCGAAATTGACGCGTACACCGCGGCTATTCAAGCTGTCTAAGAATTTTTTAAGCAACGTTGAAGATTCCGGGCCGGTTTCCACGGCGAAATAGGCGCCGATTTGGTCACCGTATTCTCCCAGCTGCTCGCATGCTTCCTGCATGGTTTTCCAACGGTCGCTTGTATCGTCGTCGGGAACGGCGCCGATATGGGTAGTTACCACGTCGGTTTCCAAATCCTTCGCAAGGTCCATTACCTTTTTCGAATCTTCGATTCTTTTCGGATTCAAGGACGGATCGCAAAAGCCGGGATGTCCGAAATCGCCTACCAATGCGGAAACAACCAAGCCGTGAGATTTGATCATATCCAGCAATTCTTTTCTTTTTGCCGGGGTCAAATTGTCGGGATGCATTTCTCCGCGAGACGCATAAATCTGAATGCCTTCCGCGCCGACTTCGGCGGCTTTTTTAATGCCTTCCGGAATGCTTAATCTAAAAGAATTTACGATAACACCAATTTTAAAATCCATTGTCAAGACTCCCTTCGTATTTGTAAATTATTATACCACAGGAAACCTTGCCTGCAAGCGAATAAGCATATGGAAATAGCACTTAACATTTAAATATTATTGATATATAATGAAAAAGATCTTAGAACGGAGGTCGAAAACATGGATAAAAAGGTTAGAATCGGTTTGATAGGTGTTGGAAATATCGCTCAAAATGCTCACATTCCTGCCTATTTGAAGCAAAAGGATGTAGAGTTGGTGGCATGCTACGATATTAAAGCGGAAAGAGCAAAGGAAGTGGCGGCAAAATACGGCATGACGGCGGAAGATTCTCTGGAAGCTTTGGTAGCTCGGGACGATTTGGATGCGGTCAGTGTTTGCACATGGAACAATGGACATGCTCAAGCAACCATTGCGGCATTAAAAGCCGGCAAACACGTATTATGCGAAAAGCCCATGGCAATGAATCCTGCGGAATGCGAAGCCATGATCGCCGCCCAAAAAGAAAGCGGCAAATTGCTCATGATGGGTTTTGTATATCGTTTTTCCGCTTCGGCGAAAGCTATTAAGGCCATGACGGACGAAGGAAGATTCGGAAACATTTATCATGCACGTGCGGGAATTTTAAGAAGAAGAGGAACTCCCTTAGGATGGTTTACCGATCTGTCGAAATCCGGAGGCGGTCCCGTTATCGATATCGGTGTTCATGTTATCGATTTGACCTGGTATCTCATGGGCAAGCCGAAGCCTGTCAGTGTTTGCGCCCAAGTGCATAACCGAATCGGTGATTACAAAACAAAGGGCGTTAGCCGCTGGGAAGCTTTGGATAAGGATAATTTGGTATTTGAAACGGAAGACTCCGCTGCAGGTATCGTAAAATTCGAAAACGACGTATCGATGATTTTTGAAGTCAGCTGGGCGATTAACGGCCAAGAAGAAGGAGTTACGGCAAAAATTTACGGAGATAAAGCCGGAGCAAGCTACAACCCGTGTAAAATCTACGGTGAAGAAGCCGGATATCTTTCCGATAACGACATTAATGCAGGCAGAGAGGATAACTTCTATAACGAAATTCGACACTTTATTGATTGCATAAAAGGAGACGCCCAATGCATCGCCACGGGAGAAGACGGCTTGGTCGTTCAAAAAATCTTAAACGGCATTTACCAATCTTCCGCCGAAAAGAGAGAAATCATTCTGTAATTGTAATTTGAAAATTTGAACGATTGAAAAATATTGCAATAGAAATAGCCTGCTCACGCAGGCTATTTGACTTATAAAATGAATTTTTATCTTAATATATTAACCTCTTAGCAAGCTTTCTCTTGCTACTCGGTTCCAAGCAGGTACTTGTGTTTCCACTCTTTTGTAAGAGCGAACGACCAGTTTTTCCGATGCTTCCGTATATGCCTTAACGGCAGCCGTTATAACCGCTAATAATTCATCTTCCGACCCTTGGGGAGAAATCTCCTCAATTTCATAGGATACTTTTTTAATGCCGTCGTCTATAATGCTTTCGTCTTTTTTTCCGAATAATTTATCAAAAAAACCCAACGTTTATTACCTCCTGCATTTCGATACCAATGAAGAATGTTCTTCCAAATTGGCTTCTAAGTAAATTTATCACAACGACCGTGAATAGTCAATAACACAAAAAATCAAAGTTACTAGAATTTACAACGGTATAAACATAAAAAAATGAGCAAACTATGAGCGGAGGTGAAATATGTTGAAAAAAACTTTCAAAACCGCGATTATAGGAGTAATCATAGCCGCGTTGGCATTAGCATTCATAGGATGCGATATTGAAAATCCTAATACTCCCGGAACGACAACAACCCCCGGAGTTACTACAACCCCTAGAATAACCGGAACGACGAACAATACGACGGGAACCCCGGCGATAACCGGTACAACGACAAATAATACGACGACAGGAACCGGAACTCCTACGACTACCGGTACAAAAGGTAGAGCCGGCAACATGCCCGGGATGAGAAACGGCGCGAGAAACGGAGCTGACATAGGCGGGAGACTATTCGGCTCCGCTCCCGATTTATACCCCGGCGGTAATTTATTTGATAACGGTTTAAACGGCAATAACGGGTATCCTTACGGAAATCCAACCGGACATTTCGTTAACGGTTATCCTAACGGAACCCATGGAAGCGACGGATACAGCGAATATGCTTTCGGTTTCAACGGATATTGGAATGACGGAGCTTTTCATGCTACCGATGGAGGGTATGGAGAAGAT
>JAAYHZ010000389.1 GCA_012744235.1 Clostridiaceae bacterium | reverse complement strand
TCTTGTTGAACCGCCGTATACCGAACGGTACGTACGGTGGTGTGGGAGGACGGCTACTCAATTAATGAGTAGTCTCCTACCCGATTTGGTAAAACATGTTCGTTGACCCTTCTGACACCGATGCATATAATGGATGTGTATAGAATATATAAAATTGATAAGGTCTTTATTTTATTTTTTTTTGGGGGAAAACCGCGTACATGAACACGGAGGTCTTGTTAGAACTGGAAAGCAGAAAATGCTTCGAATACTTGTGGAGAGAAGCCAATACGGACATCGAAAGTCCCGGCTACGGGCTGGTGCGGGACCGCGCTCCGTCGAATCCTCAC
The DNA here is from genome assembly GCA_012744235.1 of Clostridiaceae bacterium. GTDB lineage: Bacteria > Bacillota > Clostridia > JAAYHZ01 > JAAYHZ01 > JAAYHZ01. The sequence goes on along the minus strand of JAAYHZ010000389.1, from coordinate 3,199 downwards.
GTATCGAGCATAGCCGCTGTGGGCTTTGCTTTGTCGGCTCTTCCCATCGGCGTGAAAAGAGGATGGGTTTCGTTTGAAGAAGCTTACCTGCGAGCGGCCGGAACCTTGGATACCTTTTTACATAACGCGGAAGGAGAGAAGGGATTCTTTTATCATTTTCTGCATCCGGACACCGGAAAAAGGATTTGGAAGTGCGAGATTTCCGTTATCGATACCGCCATATTGTTGTGCGGTGCCGTCACGGCGGCGGAGTTTTTCGGTGATAAGATACGGGAGAAGGCGTACCGGCTTTACGAGCGAATGGACTGGCCGTGGTTTTTCGATCAAAACTCCCGCTTGTTCCGTTTGGGTTACAAGCCGGAAACCGGTTTTTTCGGCTATTGGGACAGCTACGCGGAGCAATTGATGATCTATTTTTTTGCCTGCGCTTCTCCGAAGAAGGTGGACGGCAGCGCCTTATATAGCTTCGAAAGGTACATAGACGGTTACGGTCCCGTTTTGCCTTTTATCTATTCTTATACCGGAGCCCTTTTTACTTACCAATTCACCCATGCGTGGTTTGATCTTCGAAGCCTATACGACCAAGAAGGCGTAAACTGGTTTGAAAACTCCGTTCGCGCAAGCCAAGCGGCATGGCAGTATGCCGTGGATTTTAAGTATGTCTTTAAAACATTCGGAAAGGATTCTTGGGGATTGACGGCCTGCGACGGACCGAAAGGATACGGAACCCTGTACGGAAGTCCGCCTCGTAAAACGGAGGATGTTCATTTTGGAAACAACGGAACGGTACCTCCCTGCGGAGCCATCGGGTCTATTGTTTTCACGCCGAAAGAATCCATTGCGGCTCTTCATCGCTACTACAGACAAGAAAATTTAATCGGGCCTTACGGCCTTCAGGATGCTTACAACTTGGATTTAAATTGGACGGCCAAGGACGTAATCGGCATCGACAAGGGCATCAGCCTGCTGATGATGGAAAATTACCGAAGCGGTCTTGTTTGGGATTTGTTCATGAAAAACGAGTTTGTGCAAAAAGGCATTAAAGAAGCCGGATTGGTAAAGAAAAAAACAACGGTTCCCGTCTCCTCTTTATACCGGGCTCAATGAAACAATGAGCCACATCAATTCGAAGCTGATGATCACCGTTAAATTGGTGGTTGTGCCTACAAAGCGGCGGTCGTAATCGAATTGAATGGAATAGGGGATCACCGCCATTCCGATAGGAAGAATCATTCCGATTAAAATCGTGGTTTTAAACAGGGGGGCGAAAGGCAGGATCAAGTACAAAAGGGTGCCGATAACGGCTCCCGTAACGTAACGGATGGCCAATACCTTTCCCATGCTTTTCCAATAGCTTTTATCGAAGGAGAAGCTAAGATATATGCCCAGCAAAAGCAAGGACAAAGGCATGTTGGCTCTCGCCAGTATTCCGCATATGTCCACAAAGATTTTCGGGAAACGAAGTCCGGCCAAATTAAGGGTCAACGTAAGGACATAAGAAACCAAAGGAACGGATTTGATCAATTTTTTGGCAATGGATTTAAAATCCGCTTTTTCTTCTTCCGACGAAAAGTGGCCTGCCAAGATATAGCACAGGCCGAATAGAACGATGGCATTTCCCATATCGATCATGCCGAAGTGCTTCAACCCTTCTTGTCCCCAAATGGCTTCTACAAGCGGATAAGCGAAAAGGCCGATGTTAAAGCCGGGAAGCAAATAGATCAGCATCCCTCTTTTTTTCCTATCCGTATCCTTAATCAAAAGAAAACCGAGAAAAGCGATAAGAGATCCGTACATGATATTTATGACGGGAAGCCATACAAGGGAGGTTTCCACCTTCATGGTGCTGAAGGTGTTTATGACCAAGGCCGGTAAAGAGAAGTTGAAAATCACTTTGGCGATGCCCTCTCCGTCTTTTTCCGTAACCAAACCGATCCTTTTGGTAACGTAGCCTAAGGCGATGATAAGCATGGATAATAGAAACTGCCAATTAATATTTCCCATTTGATTTACGTTCCTTTGTTTGCATAGTCAATCATACTGAATCATTATATACGGACGGCCGAAAAGCTGCAAGACAAGCTTTTTGCCTTCTTCTTTACAAACCTTAACGATAATTGTAAAATGGGGTAAGATTCATGCTTATAACGAGCGATCATTTGGAGGCGATGCTTTGCAAATAGGTTTTTTTGATTCAGGCATCGGAGGGATAACGGTTTTGCATAAAGCCTTAAAGATGATTCCCGATGAAGACTACCTGTACTATGCAGATTCCGCCCATGTTCCTTACGGTGAGAAAAGTAAAGAGGAAGTCAAAGATTACGTTTTTTCCGCAGTGGATTTTATGGTTCAAAAGGGTATTAAAGCTTTGGTGGTTGCCTGCAATACCGCGACAAGCGCCGCCATTGAGGATTTGAGGAAAAAATACGACTTTCCCGTTATCGGAATGGAACCGGCGGTAAAGCCTGCCGTGGAATTCGTAGGGAATTCCGACAAAAGGGTATTGGTTTTTGCTACGTAATTGTCTTTAAAAGAAGAGAAGTTCCAAAACCTGATAAAAAAAGTGGACCCGCGCCATATCGTAGACTATATTCCCCTGCCGAAGCTCGTATATTTTGCAGAGCAGGGCCGGTTTGACTCTTCCGAGGCGGAAGAATACCTGAAAAACGTTTTGTCCCGTGTGCCGATGGAATCCTACGGAGCCGTCGTACTGGGCTGCACCCATTACCCGTATTTTTACGGTTTGTTTCGTCGATTGCTGCCTGAAGGAATCCTGCTTATAGACGGCAATAGGGGTACCGTAAAAAACTTAAAGCGTATATTGGAGCAAAGAGGAAATATTCCGGAAGGATCCGGCTTCGTGGAGTTTTATGCATCCGGAAGAAAGATTACGGACAAGGAAGAATTGGATCGCTATTGCCGTTTGGTCAAGCGATTGGATGATTTGGAAACCGAGGGAGTAAAGGGTTGATACTATGAAGAAGAATATGTTGATTATGCTGACACCGCCTTTTATGTTTTCCAAGGAAGATTTGGATAGGGCGAAAAATTTGGCGAAAGAATACGACTTGTCGGCCATACCGAGCCAAGAGGTTACAAAAGAGCATGTGGAATCCGCCGAAATCATATTCGGCTGGCCGAAAATCGAATGGCTAAAGGATGCAAGGCATTTAAAGTGGCTTCATCTTCCAAGCGCCGG
>JAAYHZ010000037.1 GCA_012744235.1 Clostridiaceae bacterium | reverse complement strand
TTAACGTGACACCGTGAAAACTTCTCGGACCTTTTACACCGATGAAAAATTGCGCAATGCAAAGAAAAATATCGAGAAGTTCGAATGGGCAAGAAAAGAAAAAGAGAAGGCTGTAAAAATGGCCGAGGAATTTTTGGCATACGGAGTTCCCAACCTGCTGACGTATGTGACACAGCAAAACATTCCTCGAAGCTACGGGGTCAATCAAATGAAAGGCTGCCCGGTTTGCGGCAAAGGCATCGATAAGTACGGTAATTATCCTTATCTTGCCGACATTTTCAACAGGCCTTTCAAACTGCAGTGTCCGAATTGCAAATCCCTTTTCCCGTCCAACGATTTCGATTCCTACTACAAAAGCGGACTGGACGAAAACGGAAGATTTCATTATGAAAAAGCCGATCCGAAATATTTGGTAAACGAACTGTATCCCGATAAGCCCTCCGACTGGTGTGTTGACAACGGATTCGGATGGGTGGATCCGGAAGGATGCAAGACAAAATCCTATTCCATGGTATACGACAAAAACGGATATCATCAAAAAGATACCACCACCGGAGACAATCGTTATACCTTTATCGCCTATTACAACCACTGGTTCATATGGATGACCTGGCAAGGCGTCGGTATGGTTACATGTGCCATATCCGCGTTACGAGATGCGTACCTATACACGGATGACCCGAAATACGCCAAAGCGGGGCTGATGCTTTTAAACCGTGTTGCGGACTTTTACAAAGAATACGATGCCTGCGTCTATAAATGGGAAGACAATTTCCGCCACTCGGGAGGCGCATGGGGCAAAATCGTAGGCTCTATCTGGGAAGAAAGCGTTGTGAACCAATTCATTAAAGCATACGATGCCTTTTTCCCCGCCATTACGGAGGAAGTCGTTCAAGAAATCAATGCACATCCCTTCTACAAAAACAATCCCGTATCTCCGAAAAACGCCGAAGACATTAAATTGAATATCGAGAACAATATTCTCTACCAAATTCTACCGGAAGTAAAGAACCACAGAATACGCGGCAATTTCGGTATGCATCAGGAAAGCATCGCTTTGGCCGCTTTGGTTCTTCAAAACGATGAATACTTCAAATACAGCATCGATACCATCATGGAGACCACGGACGGCCAGCCGTGGGGTGTGGGAAACATTGAAAATGTATTGATCAACGAGATTGACCATGACGGATGCGGAAACGAAACCGCCGCCGGGTACAACGGAATTTGGATCAACGGTATGAGTGCCATTGCCGACATATTGAAGGGGACTTCGAAGGATCTGTACAACAATAAAAAGTTTTTAAAGATGCACGACCTCGAAATCCCGTATATCGTTGCGGATCGATATACTTTAAACATCGGAGATTCCGGTATTGCCGGAAATCCACACACCGTCGTATACAAAGACCCTCAAATTGCCCTGTTCCTTCACAACGGCAACGTACAAAGCGCACAGCTTCTGGATTTGGATGCGAAGGTTCGAAAACAAAAGGGGGAAAACGGCTCCATTGTTCAGAACATGCTTATCGATTGTGAAAAAGTAGAAGAAGACATCGTCAAAACCATTGAAAAACACGGCCCCTTCCGGTCCGTCAGCGAAAACTACAGCGGATACGGCATCGCCAAATACGAAATTCGAAATGAAGCCCAAGAGCCGAAAAGCGTATGGATGTATTACGGGCGAAACACCGGCCACGGACATAAAGACACATTGATGTTGGGCTTTTTCGGGTACGGCGTATTTCTAAACCCGGACCACGGTTACCCCTGCTTTGCAGACGGCAATTTCGAACGCAGCCGCTGGACCGTAAATACCCTATCTCACGATACGGTTTCGGTAGACGAAGGCCCCGGAAAGAACCACGTCGTCGGCATTCCTCATCACTTCGATGCAAGAGAAAAAATCGGCGTTATGGACACGGAAGCGCCTCTTCTGTATGAGCAAACCTCATGCTATCGAAGAACGTCGGTTACGGTGAACTTGGACGGCGCCGCATACACCGCCGACTTTTTCAGAGTGGCGGGAGGAAAAGACCATCGGTACGTATTCCACGGTGCGGAAGGTGAGGCTCAAACGACGGGCTTGAACCCGGTCGCCCAAATGCGTGGAACCTATGCCGGAGAAGACGTGGAGTTTGCATCGGAAGAATACGATCGTAAATCTCGCAGCGGCTTTAACTATTTGTACGACGTAAAAAGAGATTCTTCGGTGAAAGGCTCTTTTACGGTGGATTGGAAAGTAAAAGACACCTTCAAAGTATGGAATAAGGAAAGAGACGTCCACATTGCCGTTACGGTTTTGGATCCGCCGAACGAAGCCGTCCTTGCATAAGGCCAACCGCCGCAAAACAAGCCCGGCAACCCGAAGGAATATACCTATTTGATCGTTCATAACAAGGGCGAAAATTTGGAAAGCCAATTTGCAACCGTCATCGAATCCTATGAAAACGATAGCGCCGTATTGAATGCGGAAGCCTTGCCTATCGCTTGCGAAGACGGAAGCGATCCCGGGTATCTTGCCAAAGCGGTGAAGGTTACGATGAAAAACGGTCGCATCGATTATATTTTAAACGCCATCGATCAAAGAACCTACGTTGTCGACAACGGAAAGATGAAGTTCAAGGGATTTCTTGCGGTTATCAGCGAAAAAGACGGCCGTGTTTGCTACAAGTATGCGAATGATCTTTCCTACTTGAAATTCAAGGATCAGGAGCTTGTCAAGGGGGATCTGTTCGTAACGGGAATCGTTATTGATTTTACCAAAGAAAGCAGTTTGGATAACAGAATCATCGTGAAGCTTGATACCGACGTATGTCCTTCCAAGCTTACTCATGCATACACGGATATCGCAACCGATAAGATCCGAAACGGATGCTACAAAATCCTCTCCGCTCAAAAGAACCGAGACGGTTTGTACGAATTGAATATCGGAGACATTACATTGATTCGCGCTTTGGTTAACAAGGGCCAAGAAGAAAAATACGTATACAATATAGCCGAAGGCGCCAAAATACGTATACCGTTGGCCAAGGAAGAATAACAAAAAGAAAAAGGCTGCTGCATTCCAAAGGAAAACCTCTTATGAATGCAGAGCCTTTTTCTTTATACCAAAACCTTGAAAAGGAGTAGCCGACATGAAATTCTTTGAACACGATACCGTGAAGACTTCCCGAACCTTTTATACCGACGAAAAAATACGAAATGCAAAGAAAAACATCGAAAGATTCGATCGGGCAAGAAAAGAAAAAGAAAGAGTCGTGCAATTAGCCGAGGAATATTTGGCTTACGGAATAAACAATCTTTTGACTTACGTGACGCAGCAGAATCTTCCCCGAAGCTATAGCGTAAACGAAATGAAGGGTTGTCCGGTCTGCGGGAAAGATATCGATCGATTCGGTAATTACCCTTACATTGCCGATATTTTCCAAAAGCCTTTCAAACTTCAATGTCCCAATTGCCAATCGGTTTTTCCTTCCAACGATTTTGATTCTTACTACAAAAGCGGGTTGGACGAAAACGGAAGATTTCATTATGAAAAAGCCGATCCGAAATACTTGGTAAACGAATTGTATCCGGACAAGCCTTCCGATTGGTGTACCGACAACGGATTCGGATGGGTGGATCCGGAAGGCTGCAAAACAAAATCCTATTCCTATGTCTATGACAAAGAAAAGGGCATGGTATTCAAGGAGACCACCGTAGGGGACAATCGCTATACCTTCATCGCCTATTACAACCACTGGTTCATCTGGATGACCTGGCAAGACAAGACGATGGTTACGGGCGCCATATCCGCGTTACGAGATGCGTACCTATACACGGATGACCCGAAATACGCCAAAGCGGGGCTGATGCTTTTAAACCGGGTTGCGGACTTTTACAAAGAATTCGATGCTTGTATCTACAAATGGGAAGACAACTTTCGTCATTCGGGAGGCGCATGGGGTAAAATCGTAGGCTCCATATGGGAAGAAAGTGTTGTGAATCAATTTGCAAAGGCCTACGACGCCTTTTTCCCGGCCATTACGGAAGATACGGTCCGAGAAATCAACGCCCATCCCTTCTACAAAAGCAATCCCCAAGCCCCGAATACGACGGAGGATATTAAACGAAACATAGAAAACAATATCCTTTATCAAATCCTTCCGGAAGTGAAAAATCACAGAATCCGAGGCAACTTCGGCATGCATCAGGAAAGCATTGCCTTAGCGGCTTTGGTTCTTCAAAACGAAGAATACTTTCGGCACAGCATCGATGCCATTATGTCCTTCTCGGACGGCAGTTCTAGGGGCATAGGAAACATTGAAAAGGTGCTGATCGATGAAATCGACCATGACGGATGCGGTAACGAGACCTCCATCGGCTACAACGGCATATGGCTCAATACTTTAAGTACCATTGCCGATATTTTAAGAGGAACTCCTTCGGATCTTTATAAGAACATCAAATTTTTAAAAATGCATAACCTGGAGATTCCTTCTATTATTGCCGATCGATATACTTTGAATATCGGCGATTCGGGTCATGCCGGAAATCCCGAGACCGTTGTGAATATAAATCCCCATATCGCTTTGCTTCAAAATTATGCCGACGTAACAAGCGCCCGGCTTTTGGATTTAGCACAAAGGGTAAAGAAAGAAAAAGGAGAAGAGGGTGCCTTTTATCAAAATATGTTTGTCGATTGGGAAAAGACGAATCGAAATATTGCAAAAATCGTTGAAAAACACGGTCCTTTTCGATCCGTCAGTGAAAACTACAGCGGTTACGGTCTTGCCAAATACGAGATACGGAATGAAGCCCAAGAACCGAGAAGCGTATGGATGTATTACGGTCGAAATACCGGCCATGCTCACAAAGACACTTTGATGCTGGGCTTTTTCGGATACGGCGTATTTTTAAATCCGGATCACGGTTATCCCTGTTATACCGACGGCAACTTTGAGCTTCGCAACTGGACCGGCAATACCCTATCTCACGATACGGTTCTTGTAGGCGAAGAACCGGGGAATAACCATGTGGTCGGTATTCCTCATCATTATGATGCAAAGGAATCCGTCGGCGTTATGGATATCGAAGCTCCTCTTTTATACGAGCAAACATCCTGCTACCGAAGAACGGCGATCACGGTGAACAGGGACGGTATCGTATATACCGTCGACTTATTCCGAGTAGCGGGAGGAAACGATCATCGGTACGTATTCCACGGTGCGGAAGGAGAGGCGCAAGCTACGGGCTTGAACCCGGTCGCTCAAAAGCGGGGAACCTATGCCGGGGAAGAGGTGGAATTCGCTTCGGAAGAGTACGATCGAAAATCTCGCAGCGGCTTTAACTATTTGTACGATATCAAAAGAGACCCTTCGGTGAAAGGCTCCTTTACGGTGGATTGGAAAATTAAAGACACTTTTAAGGTATGGGAAAAGGATAGAGACGTTCATATTGCAATCACGGTTTTGGACCCTCCCGACGAAGCGGTTCTTGCAAAAGGCCAACCGCCGCAAAACAAGCCCGGCAATCCGAAGGAATATACCTATTTGATCCTTCATAACAAAGGGGAGGACATCGAAAGCCAATTTGCAGCCTTAATCGAATCCTATGAAAACGATAGCGCCGTATTGAATGCAGAAGCCTTGCCTATCGCTTGCGAAGACGGAAGCGATGCCGGGTATCTTGCAAAAGCAGTGAAGGTGACGATGAAAAACGGACGCATCGATTACATTCTAAACGCCATTGATCAAAGTACTTACGTTGTCGGAAACGGAGAATTCGAATTCAAGGGCTTTCTTGCAATCATCAGCGAAAAGGACGGCCGTGTTTGCTACAAGTACGCAAACGATCTTTCCTACTTGAAATTCATGGATCAGGAGCTTGTAACGGAGGATCTTTTCGTAACGGGAACCGTTATTGATTTTACCAAAGAAAGCAGTTTGGACAACACAATCGTCGTGAAGCTTGATACCGACGTATGTCCTTCCAAGCTTTTCGGTGCTTACACGGATATCGAAACCGACAAGATCCGAAACGGATGCTATAAAGTCCTCTCCGCCGAGAAGAATAAAGACGGGTTGTACGAATTGAATATCGGAGACATTACGTTGATTCGTGCCGCGACGGGGGATGTCGGCCAATACGAATACAATATCGCAAACGGAGCCCAAATACGTATTCCGCTGTCCGAAGAAGAACGAAGATAAATTTTTGTTAATTGTTTGTAAATTCGTTGACAAATACAAGTAGTTAGTACTAATATATAAATAAGTAAAAAGCCCGAGTGGAATAGTAGGGAGACGGTTTATGAGTTTGATGAGGAATAAGGACGGTTTAACGGAAAAGGAGTTTTTGGAAAGATACGATCCGAGCAAGTTTGAGCGGCCTTCCGTTACGGTGGATATGCTGATTTTCACCGTTTTGAGCAAGGACGCGGAGGATAATCGGCGGCTTCCGGATAAAGACTTGTATGTATTAATGATTAAAAGAAGAGATCATCCCTGTATCGGCCGATGGGCTTTGCCCGGAGGATTTGTGAATATGAACGAAAACTTGGATGAAGCGGCCCAAAGGGAATTAAAGGAAGAAACCGGCATTGAGAACCTGTACATGGAGCAGCTTTATACCTTCGGCGATGTAAACAGGGATCCGAGGACCCGGATTATCAGTACCTCCTATATGACCTTGGTGGATTCCGAAACGTTAGGGAGTATTCGTGCCGGGGACGATGCGGCGGACGTTGCCTTATTTCGAGTCAAAACGGCTTTGGAGGGTGAAAAAAGTACGCTATTGCCGGATTGCAGGATCAAGGAGCAAGTATATACGCTGATCCTTGACAACAAACAGACGACATTAAAAGCGACTTTAAAGAAAACAATAACGAGAAAGGGGAAAGTCACCCGAACCGGCTGGGAGATTGTTGAAAACGACGGAATTGCTTTTGACCATGCTAAAATTATTCTCTACGGATTGGAAAGACTGAGAAACAAAATTGAATACACGGATATTGCGTTCAATCTGATGCCGGATTTGTTTACCTTGTCCGAGCTGCAGCAGGTATATGAAGTCATACTGGGCAAGGAGCTTTCGAAGGCGAACTTCCGCAGGAAGATATCGAATTTTGTACTGAAAACCGGAAAATCCACCGAAGACAAAGCCCATCGACCGTCCATGCTGTATCGCTTTAATCCGGATTGGACCGAAAGAGGATTTTAAACAGAGGAGGGATTTTCATGAAAGGATTTGGAGAAAGAATACTTGCCGAAATTCAGGAACGGTTGAAGAATATGCCTGTTCTTTCTTTTGATGATTTCGACAAAGAAGATACCGCCTTGGTCATCGTAGACATGGTAAACGGATTTGCCAAAGAAGGCTTGTTAAGCAGTCCGAGGATTCGAAGCATTATCGATCCCATTGCAGGCCTTTTGAAAAAGTTTAAAGAAAAGGATATGACGGTCATCGCTTTTGCCGATGCCCATAAGCCGGATTCCATCGAGCTTACGAATTTTCCGGAGCACTGTATCGCAGGAACTTATGAAAGCGAAGTGGTGGAAGAGCTTCAAAGCATAGGCGGATATACGCTGTTTCCCAAAAACTCCGTTAACGGATTTTTGGAGGATGCATTTTTGGAATGGTACGGGCGCCATGACCGGATTAAAAACTGGATTGTAACCGGAGATTGTACGGATATTTGTATTCTGAATTTCGCTTTGACCTTAAAAAACGACCGAAATCGTAGAAACAAGGAATCCCGAGTAATCGTTCCTTTATCCATGGTTGAGACCTATGACGGGGAAGGACATAATGCGGAATTTATGAATTTATCGGCCGCTGCCATTATGCTCAACCAGGGAATCGAAATCGTTAAAAATATCGAATAACATAAAAATTAAAATATATCACGGGAAACCGGGGAGGTTTTTTATCAATGACAGAAACGAATCGTTGGACACAAAAGAGAAATTTGACCATGTTAACGGATTTTTACGAGTTAACCATGGCAAACGGATACCTGAAACACGGAATGCAGGATAAAATCGCATATTTCGATATGTTCTTCCGAAAAATACCGGATGACGGCGGATACGCCATCATGGCCGGTTTGGAACAAATGATTGAATATTTAAATGACTTGGTTTTTACCGAACGTGACATTGCCTATTTAAAAAGCAAAAAGATTTTTTCTGATGAATTCTTAGACTACTTAAAAAATTTTAAATTTTCATGCGACGTATGGGCGGTTCCCGAAGGTACACCGATTTTTCCGGGTGAACCCATCGTTAAAGTTCGAGGACCCGTCATTGAAGCCCAGTTTGTGGAAACCATGATTTTACTTACCATCAACCACCAGAGCTTGATTGCCACGAAAGCCAATCGAATCGTTTCGGCGGCACAAGGCAGAGCGGTGATGGAGTTCGGATCTCGAAGAGCCCAAGGGTACGACGGTGCCGTTATCGGCGCTCGAGCGGCATACATCGGAGGGTGTATAGGAACCGCATGCACCATGACCGATCGGGACTACAATATTCCCGCATTAGGTACCATGGCTCATTCTTGGATCCAGATGTTTCCCACCGAGTTGGAGGCCTTTAAAGCATATGCCAAAACGTATCCCCGGGGATGTACGCTGCTGGTAGATACCTACGACGTTCTAAGAAGCGGTGTTCCCAATGCCATAAGAACCTTTAATGAAGTCCTTCTTCCTTTAGGGTACCGTCCGGCCGCCATACGGCTTGACAGCGGCGATATTGCGTATCTGTCCAAAGCGGCTCGAAAAATGCTGGACGAAGCGGGATTTCCGGATTGCAAGATCGTAGCGTCAAATTCCTTGGATGAGTTCCGTATTCGTGACCTTTTACTGCAAAACGCACAAATCGATTTATTCGGAGTAGGAGAACGCTTAATCACCGCCGCATCGGAACCGGTCTTCGGAGGCGTTTACAAGCTGTCCGCGGTTGTGGAGAACGGAAAAATCATACCGAAGATTAAGATCAGTGAAAACCCCGGCAAGATCACCAATCCCGGAGCCAAGGAGGTATACCGCCTGTATGACCGAGACAGCGGTATCGCTCTTGCCGACGTCATCACTTTAGAGGATGAAATCATCGACGATACGAAGCCTTATGAAATTTTCGATCCGGTTCATACTTGGAAGCGGAAAACCCTTACGAATTTTAAAGCATCGAAACTGTTGGTTCCCGTGTTTAAAAAAGGCGTCTGTGTATACCAAAGCCCGAACATACAAGAAATTCGAGAGTACTGCAAGCGGCAGGTCAACACGTTGTGGGAAGAAGTTCGAAGATTCGAAGATCCCCATGAGTATTATGTGGACTTGTCACAACCCTTGTGGGATATGAAAGACCAACTGATTCGCCGGCATTCAAGACCTTGATAAAACCGTATTGAACCTCCAAATCCTTTATGCTACACTTTATTTATGGATATGGCGAAAAATTCCGGTTTGGGGGATGAATGGATATGATCGGTTTTCGTATAAAGCCCGAGATGAAATTAGGGGTAGCCGTATCGGCTACCCAAATCGAGGGCGGTGATCGGAACAACAGCTGGTACGATTGGTATCGGAAAGGGAAAATCAAAGACAACTCGAGTCCGGAAAGGGCCAATCGGCATTACGAGCTTTTTCGTGAAGACACGGATTTATTAAAAGAAACTTTAATCCAAACCTACCGGTTCGGCATCGAATGGAGCCGAATCGAGCCGAAGCCGGGTGAATTCCGACAAGACGTTTTGAATCGATATCGTGAAGAGATTTCTTTATTAACGGAAGCGGGTATTCTTCCGCTTTTGACTTTGCATCACTTTACCAATCCTTTATGGTTCGAAGAAATGGGCGGCTTTGAGAACCCGGATTCGGTACCGATTTTCTTACGGTTTACGGAAAAAGTCGTCTCTTCTTTCGGTGACTTGGTCAGCGAATACATAACCGTCAATGAACCGAACGTGTATAGCGTAGGCGGATTCTTTTTCGGCAATTGGCCCCCCGGAAAAAAGTCCTTTCGATCGGTTTTAAAAGTATACCGTCATTTGACGGAATGCCATGTTAAAGCCTACGAGCTTATCCACAACATACGAAAAAACAAAGGTTATCACGATACCAAAGTCGGTTTTGCCCACCATATGCGTGTATTTGAACCGAAAATTCCGAACAATCCTCTTCATCGGTTGTATGCAAATTGTAGCGAATATCTTTTTCAAGACGTCATTTGCAAAGCTTTTATGACCGGCGTGTGCGAGTTTCCCTTAAAAAAACCGAAGGATATCAAACCCGGTAAGTATTACGACTTTATCGGTTTGAATTACTACAGCCGAAGCACCGTGTCACGCTTCGGAGACGGTGTTAAAGGTAATGTACCCGTTAACGATTTGGGTTGGGAAATCTATCCCCAAGGTATCTTGGAATGTGCAAAAAAATTGTATAATCAATATTCGGCACCCGTTTACATAACCGAGAACGGAACCTGTGACAACGAGGACAAGTTCCGCTCTCGGTTTATTTATGAGCATTTAAAGGTTCTTTGCGAAAGCAATCTTCCCGTACATCGATATTACCACTGGTGTTTTCTTGACAACTTCGAATGGCTGGAAGGTGAGAGTGCACGTTTCGGCATTGTTCATGTGGATTTTGAAACCCAAAAGCGTACCGTGAAAAAAAGCGGATATTTTTACAGGGAAATTATCCGAAACGGCGGTGTCAGCGAGGAAATGGCACGAGAATGCTTGAACGAAGAATACAAAATCAACGATCCGAAAGAAAAGATAATAGGCGGAGCATGGTCATGACGAATTTGTGGTGGCAAGACGCCGTCGTTTATCAAATCTATCCGAAAAGCTTTAAGGACTCGAATAACGACGGCATCGGAGACATAAAAGGAATCATATCGAAGCCGGACTACTTGAAAGACCTGGGAGTCGATGTTTTATGGCTGTGCCCCGTATATCGATCTCCGGAAGTCGATAACGGATACGACATCAGCGATTACTTGGACATCAATCCGAAATTCGGTACCATGGAAGATATGGACCGTTTGATTCGACAAGCCGATCAACGAGGCATGAAAATTATCATGGATTTGGTGATCAACCACACTTCGGATAGGCACCCGTGGTTTTTAGAAAGCAAAGACAAAACCGGTCCTTACCGTAATTATTACTATTGGAGGGAAGACGACGGCAAGGGCACCCCGAGCAATTGGACCGGATTTTTCGGCGGAAAAACCCGGAGCAAGGATCCGGATACCGGCGATTGGTATTTGCACCTGTTTTCCAAAGAGCAACCGGACTTGAATTGGCACCATCCTGCCGTCATGGAAGAAATCAAGTCCGTAATGAAATTTTGGCCGGACAAAGGTATTGCCGGTTTTCGATATGACGTGATCAATGTCATTTGGAAGGATTCCTTGGAAAACGGAAGATTTAAGCTTATCTTGAAAGGAAGTGAACACTATTTATCTCGGCCGGGAAGCCATGAGATTTTAAAAGCTCTTCGGAAAGACGTACTGAGCCGTTCCGATTGCTTTACCGTGGGGGAGACGGTGTTCATAACCCCCGAAGAAGCAAGAAAATATACATTGCCAGAAAAAAAAGAACCGGATATGATTTTTTACTTCGAGCATATGGAAACGGACCAAATCCTCGTAAAATGGTTCAAAAGAAAATTCCGTCCCGAAAGATTATTTAAAACGCTGATCAAATGGCAAAAGGAACTGCCGTGGAACGCCAACTACTTGGAAAATCACGACCGGCCTCGGTCGGTTTCCCGTTTTGGCAATGTCGAAAAATATTGGAGGGAAAGCGCCAAAATGCCGGGCATGCTTCTTATGACTCTTCGAGGTACCCCCTTTTTATACCAAGGACAAGAATTGGGTATGACCGGGTTCGTTTTTCATTCCATGGAGGATATCAAAGACGTAGAATCCATTCAAATCGAAGCCTTGGCGAAAAAGCTGCTCATCCCCGAAAAGCTCCGTAAAAAAATCATTTTTTCCACAAGCCGAGACCATGCCCGTACGCCTTTTCAATGGTCCGACCAAAAGCATGCCGGTTTTTCCGAAAGCACGCCGTGGATAAAGGTTAACCGTAATTACGTTCGTATCAACCAAGAAAATCAGAGCAAAGACCCGGACTCCGTTTTTGCTTTTTATAAACGTCTCATCGCTTTTCGTAAAAAATCCACCGCTTTAAAAGAAGGGTCTTTTACGCCCCTGTATTATGACAAAAAGACATTCATATATGAACGAAATCATGAACAAGAATCTTTGCTTGTATTGCTTAATTTCAGCGATAAACCGAGCAAAGTGAAATATGCGGGAGAATGTTTGCTGTCCAATTACAACCGTAAAACCTTTGACGGGATGTTACATCCTTGGGAAGGAATTCTATTGTCAACTACTCCTCGGTAGTGGAAAGGATCTTTATGGAGAATGAAAATTTGACACGAAACAAATATTGCTTCGGATTAGGAACGGTAGGAAGGGATATGCTGTACACGTTGGTCAGCATGTATCTGTTGTTTTATCTTACGGACATATTGAATCTGCCGGATTCTACCATGTGGTGGATGACTGCCGTTCTTACGGTCTTGAGAGTTTTTGATGCCGTAAACGATCCCTTTATGGGCGTGTTGGTGGACAATACGAAGTCACGCTACGGAAAGTTCAAGCCTTGGATTGCCGTAGGTGCCGTTTTGGCCGGTGTATTTACGGTACTGATGTTTACCGATACGGGAATGACCGCCTCTTCCTATATCGTCTTTTTCACCTTCGTTTACTTGACCTGGGATATCGTATACGGTGCCAACGATATCGCTTATTGGTCCATGCTGCCTTCTTTGACCATCGATTTGAGAGAGCGGGAAAAAATCGGGTCTTTCGCGAAAATATGCGCCAATGTGGGTATGTATATCGTCGTTGTGGCCATTATTCCGGTTACGGAAATCTTAAGCCGCTTGACCGGCAGCGCCGTTCAAGGATGGTTTGTTTTCTCGTTGATCGTTGCCGGGTTGCTTTTGCTGTTTCAAAGCTTTACCGTGTTCGGCGTAAAAGAGATGAAAGGGACATTCAAAGAAGAAGAAAAGACGACTTTACGGGAAATGTTTTCGGTCATCTTTAAAAACGACCAATTGATGGTAACCGCCGTAGCCATGGCCTTGTTCATGATCGGATACTGCACGACTACAAGCTTCGGGGTCTACTTTTTCAAGTATGGGTATAAGGATGAATCCATGTATTCCGTGTTTGCCGGGGTATTGGGCGTATCGCAAATCACCGCATTATCTTTATTCCCCGTCTTCGCCAAAAGGTATAACCGAAAACGGTTGTACACTTTTGCAACCGCTATGGTTGCGGCAGGCTATATCGTATTTTTCTTTGCTCCGATGAAAATGATCCCCATCGGAATTGCGGGTATTTTGGTGTTTATCGGGGAAGCCTTCATCTCCATTCTCATGCTGATGTTCTTAACGGATACCATTGAGTACGGCCAATGGAAGTTTCGGAAAAGAAACGAAAGCATCACTTTTTCCATCCAACCGTTTATAAATAAAATAGGGGGTGCGATCGCCAACGGGATCGTCGGGATTACGGTGATCATTGCAGGAATCAATAGAGCAGAAACTCCCGAGGACGTAACCTCGGAAGGGCTCTTAATCATGAAGCTTGCCATGTTGGTGCTTCCGCTTATTTTTATCGCCGTAGGATATTTCATTTACTTATCTAAATTCAAAATAGATGACCGGCTTTTCGAGCAAATCGTAGCCGAATTGAAGCAAAGAGGAGATATTCGCAAGCCCTATTCGGAATAACTAAAAGACGACCTTTTGCTCGGGTGTTGTACTTTCTCGGGATATCGGATAAAATGATACGTGAACCGTTACGGTAAAAAACCTATGCAGAGAGGAAATCATTATGGGAGACAGACAAGCACCTTATCGTTACTTCAAGCCTCGCAAAATGGCAAGCTGGGTAACGGAGCTGGAAGACATCTTATGGCCTGCCAATAACATTGTAGAAAAAATCAAAAAAAGAGCGAAAAGCTTTG
Organism: Clostridiaceae bacterium; assembly: GCA_012744235.1. Classification (GTDB taxonomy): domain Bacteria; phylum Bacillota; class Clostridia; order JAAYHZ01; family JAAYHZ01; genus JAAYHZ01. Next base: position 5,525 of record JAAYHZ010000037.1, on the reverse strand, counting down.
CGGATGCAGGCATCGATACGGCCATAAATTTCGGTTTCCATCTACGATTTGATTTTTCCGACTATTTCGAAATGCTCCACGGATATTTTAAAAACGTATGCGACGAATTGCATAAATACGGAATCAAGTTCATGGACCATTACAGCTGCAATCTGGTGGAAAGACCTCGAACCAAAGAGGATCTGTATTTTTTGCATAACGCCCACAAACACCACGTGCTTTTGCATAAGGACAGCAAAGCCGCCGAGTTTGCCCGGTACGAAGGCTATCGTTTTCAAGACCTGTGTGAAAAGCGCGTTGATGACGGCACGAGAGGCTACAGTTGGAATTACCAAGCGGAAATGTTTTGCCACAACAATCCCGATTTTTTGGATATGCATAAAAAGTATTTGCAGCGTTTATTGGAAGAAGTACCGATCGACGGATTGGAAATTGACGATATGTGCGATTACGGTTCCTTTTCCACCTGTGCTTGCGAATACTGTAAAGAACGCTTCCGAAAAGAATTCGGGAGGGAATTGCCGCCATTCGAAGACAAGGATTTTTGGGGCAATACCGACGGGCATCCGACGACTTGGGGAAATTACGACAACCCCGCCTTCCGCGATTGGGTTATGTTAAAAGCCAATTCCGCTCGCGATCATATTAAGATGGTAAAAAGTATAATCGGCGATCGCCCGCTTATGACCTGCTGTTCCGCAACGGGACCCATGGTTTTAAACGGATTGGGGTTGAATTTGGAGCGGTTCATGGACAACCTGGACCTTCTCATGCTTGAAAACTGCGGTATGGGCGTTAACACCGTGATTTGGGATCGGATTGAAGCGGAAGCCTTGATGCAGAAAAACATCGCCCTGAACATGGGCAATGCCCCCGCTTTGGCGTTAAGCTATTCCGTATACGATACCGGTGCTTACATGGGTTGGGCTTTCGCAAGATTCTGGGGAGTATCTAACTGGGCAAGCACCTTGGAAGGACGCCTAAGCCACGATCCGGGCGACTTTAAAGAAATTCACGAACTGATCGGGCCATGCAATAACTGGGAGGATCGATACAGCCCGTTGGATCCTTGTGAAGGCGAGGATGTTTACGAAGTGCGATTGGTAAACTCTCTGCTTAACCGTGAAAACGGGCATCGGGACGAACAAGGATACGACCATTGGACCAAATCCTCCTCTTGGTCGAAAGCTCTGCTCCGCTGCAATGTAGGATACCGCTTTGTACGGTTCACGGAGCTATCCGACAAAGACCGCTTATTAAGCGAAGATACGCCCTTGATTATCGATAACTGCGGTGTCGTATCGGATGAGCAGTTCGAAGCCATTAAAGCTTATCTTGAAAAAGGGGGAAAAGCCGTTATCGTTCCGCCTTTCGGTACAAAGGATGCCAAAGGCTTTAGAAGAGAAAAACCCTTGTTCGAGCTTTTGGAAAAAGGAAATTACCCCGGTTTGGTGATCTTGGAAAACGATTTGGCCGACGAAGCAATCGTTAAAAAGCTTATGGAAAGCAATGTAATCCGTCCTCGCATCCGCCAATTGGAGGGAGACGATACATGGGCGGTAAAGATAAGAAAGCATAAAGGTCGTTTGGTCATGCACATTTTGAATCGTGCCATCGAAGGGATCCCTCATCCGGATTTGACTTCGCCCTACGGGGGAGGCCGAATTCTTCTGGATATTAAGAATACGAACAAACAAGAGGTTTTGTCGTATGCGGTCAAAACGGACCGAATGGAAGGACCGTGGGAAAATTTGTATTTTATGAGCCCCGAAACGGGATCCGTGAAAAGGGAAGTTGCGGCAGAGCAAATATCCGATGACGAAGTAAAAATAACTTTTAGTATAAAAGACATTAGGCTTTACGGAATCGTATCGCAATAAAGAAAAGAGGTTTATTATGAGCGACAGACAAACACCCTATAAATATTTTAGACCTAGAAAAATGGCCAGCTGGGTAACCGAGCTTGACGACATTTTATGGCCGAGCAAAGCGGTAATCGAGAAAATCAAGAAGAGAGCCAAAGGATTTGCCGATGCGGGAATCGACACGGCGATTAACTACGGCTTTCATCTTCGTTTCGATTTTTCCGACTATTTTGAAATGCTCCACGGCTATTTGAAAGATGTGTGCGACGAGCTTCACAAATACGGTATTAAATTTATGGATCACTACAGCTGCAACTTGGTGGAAAGACCGCGAACAAAAGAAGATTTCTTTTTCCTTCGCAACGCCCACAGGCACCACGTTCTTTTGCATAAGGACAGCAAAGCCGCCGAGTTTGCCCAATACGAAGGCTATCGCTTCCAAGATATATGCGAAAAACGTATAGCCGACGGAACCCGAGGCTACAGCTGGAATTACCAGGCGGAAATGTTCTGCCACAACAACCCGAACTTTTTGGATATGCATCGAAAATACTTGGAAAGATTGTTTAACGATGTACCCATAGACGGATTGGAAATTGACGATATGTGCGATTACGGCGCATTTTCCACTTGCTGCTGCGATTACTGCAAAGAGCGCTTCCGGAAAGAATTCGGAAGAGAACTGCCTCCCTTTGAAGATAAGGATTTTTGGGGCAATACGGACGCACATCCGACGGCATGGGGGAATTATGAAAATCCCGCTTTCCGGGATTGGGTGATGTTAAAAGCGAACTCCGCTAAAGACCACATCAAAATGGTAAAAGAAATATTGGGGGACCGCCCCTTAATGACGTGCTGCTCCGCAACCGGACCCATGGTTTTAAATGGCTTGGGTCTGAACCTGGAACGGTTTATGGATAATTTGGATTTGCTTATGCTGGAAAACTGCGGCATGGGTGTCGATACGGTTTTATGGGACCGAAAAGAAGCGGAAGCGCTGCTTCAAAAAAACATTGCTCTGAACATGGGACGTGCACCGGCTATCGCTTTGAGCTACTTTGTATACGATCCCGGAGCCTATTTGGGATGGGCTTTGGCAAGGTTCTGGGGTGTGTCCAACTGGGCGAGCACCATGGCAGGAAGATTAAGCCACGACCCCGGAGACTTTAAGGAAACCCACGAGCTTTTAGCGCCTTGTAACAACTGGGAAGACCGATACAGTCGAATCGATCCTTGCGAGGGAGAAGATATCTATGAGGTGCGTTTGGTCAACAACCTTTTATGCCGAGAAAACGGACATCGAGACGATAAGGGAAGAGACCATTGGACGAAGGTCGCCGCATGGTCGAGGGCGTTGCTTCATAGCAACGTAGGATATCGTTTCTTACGCTATACCGAGCTTGCCGATGAAGAACGCCTTATCAGCGAAGACACGCCTTTGATTATCGATAATTGCGGAGTGGTATCCGACGCCCAGTTTAACGCGATAAAAGCATTTTTGGAAAAGGGCGGCAAGGTGATTCTTTCTCTTCCTTTCGGCATACGCGACGAAAAAGGATACCTTCGTGAAAAGCCTTTGTCCGAGGAGCTTTTAAACAAAGGATACAAAGGTCTTGTGTTGTTGGAAAACGTCGATTCGGCCGATGCATCCGTTGTTTCCCGATTGATCAGTGAAAATCATATCGTACCGAGAATTCGTCAAACGGAAGGGGATCCTACTTGGGCGGTCCGTATCCGAAAACATAAGGATAAACTCGTTATGCATGTATTGAATCGAGCATTGGAAGCAATCCCGCATCCGTCATTGACTTCTTCATTGGGACCTCAGAAGATATTGAAGGATTTTAAAGCGGTTCACAAAAACGATGTGATTACCTATGAAGTAAATATCGACGGAATTGTTGACGAATGGAACTATTTGACTTTCATGCCACCCGAAACCGGTTCAGTGAAACATGAAGTGAAAACGGAAATGATATCCGACCGGCTTGTACGGGTATCGATAAACGTGAAGGATCTTGTTTTGTACGGTATAATTTCATAAGCGGAGGTTTTCATGAGTATTTTTAACGATGACGTAATGGAAGCGTTTGCAAGCGGCATGTTGAATGCGGTTTGCGAGTACGTCAGCAATGTAATCGGATGCGAGATGCTATTCAATCCGAAGGTCACGCTTGAGGAAGCCGTCCGGCGGGGGTTTGAAGAAAGCTCCGTGGATGATACTTACGAGCGATACGGAATTGAAACGATTTTTCGGTTGTTGGAGCGAAGCGATTACAAGAGTTACGAAGAGTTGGATGTATTAAGAAAGAAATATACCGACAAAGTGATGAAGCTCTGTGTCAATTTCTACAAAAAAGCGCTAACCGAAACTTATGAAAAAAATCCCGGCATGTCGACGGAGGAGTTGTCCGATATATTGTCGGATGATTTGACTTTATCCGGATCCGTTTATAACGAGAATTATATGATACGAAAAATCATGAAACTGTTAAGAGAATACGAAGAGCGTGTAAACGCCGTGGAATGGTAAGGAGTTGTGCCGTGAAAAAGTATTTTTTAGGTGTAGACGGTGGAGGCACGAAATTACTGTCCCTTTTATTCGACGAAGATTTGAATTTCATTTCATCGGGAGTCGGAGGGCCGATAAATCCGAACTTTTCCACTTTGGATCAAGTCAAGGAGAGCATGATTCAAAGCATCACCGGGTGCCTGCCCGAAGGATTTAGAGAACCGATTCAATGTTGCCATATCACGATGCCGGGACCGGCGGAGCTCTATGTGGAGCTGCTGTCGGAACGCTGTCCGGTTATTGAGAGCAGGAGATTAAGCGAAGGAGGTGCTTGCCTTTTGGCCGGTATCCAAAAGAAAACGGGTATCGTGGCATTGGCCGGCACGGGATCCGGCGCCTTTTATATCGTGGACATCGAGCGGATGTATCATCTTGGCGGATGGGGATCGTTAGTAGGAGACGAGGGGAGCGGATACGATATCGGAGCGAAAGGACTTCGTGCCGCCATATACTCCTATGACGGCAGGGGTCCGAAAACCGTTTTGGAAGAGATGTTTAAAAGCTATTTCCAAGTGGAAGACTTTGTTGAAATTCGAAGCATTATATATAAAAATCCCAATTATCGCTCGACTTTATCCAAGCTGTGTTTACTTGTTTTGCAAGCGGCACGGCAAGGAGACCCTTGTGCGGTCAATATTATGAAAGAAGCGGGAAAAGACATGGCTTTGCAGGTGACGACCCTTATGAAACGAGAAGGAGTACCGGAAAAAGGAGTCGATATCGTGGTCTCCGGAAGCGTATGGAAGAAAAACTCGCATATGTTTGATTCGTTCAAGCAAGAAGTACAGAATCTTTATCCCCGCATTGTCGTATCGAAGCCTCTTTTTGAGCCTGCGGTAGGTTCGGTCGTTTTTGAAGCTTTTCGTCTGTACGACGAGATCGACAATGATAGGAGAAATCACCTGAAAGAGCAATTCCAAGGGTTTTTGTACGACCCGGTGTAAAAGAAGAAAGGAAGGTTTAAAAAGCCAATGATTCAAACCTATTTTAGTGAAATACAGCGTATTTTGGATGAAATACTGAAAACCCAGAAGCCGGTCATGGAGAAAACGGCGGAGATTTTGGCGGATGCCATTGCGGATCGTCGC
>JAAYHZ010000388.1 GCA_012744235.1 Clostridiaceae bacterium | reverse complement strand
TAGGGTTAGGAGATATCGGTCCGGAAGCCGGTATGCCGGTGATGGAAGGAAAGTGCGTGTTATTTAAAAAGTTTGCGGATGTAGACGCTTTCCCTCTTTGCATTCGTTCGAAGGACGTCAACGAAATCGTTCAGACCGTAAAGCTGATATCCGGCAGCTTCGGTGGTATCAATTTGGAAGACATATCTGCACCTCGCTGCTTCGAAATTGAAAGGCGGTTAAAAGAAGAATGTGACATACCGATTTTCCATGACGATCAGCACGGCACGGCGATTGTGACGTTGGCCGCATTGACTAACGCCATGAAATTGACGAACAAGAAGCCGGAAGAAATCGAAATCGTTATCAACGGAGCGGGGGCGGCAGGGATCGCCATCGCGAAGCTTTTGCTTGTGGCGGGATATGAGAACATTATCCTTTGTAACAGGCAAGGAGCCGTTTACGAAGGAAAAGAGAATCTGAACCCGGAAGTGGAAAAGATTGCGAAAATTACGAATCGAAAGCATAAAAAGGGTTCCTTGAAGGACGTTATCGTAGGAGCCGACGTTTTCATCGGGGTATCCGCGGCAGGTCTTGTAACACCGGAAATGGTTCGATCCATGGCCAAAGATCCTATACTGTTTGCCATGGCAAATCCGGTACCGGAGATCATGCCGGATTTGGCACTGGAGGCCGGTGCCATGATTATGGGAACCGGGAGATCGGATTTTCCGAATCAAATCAACAACGTTTTGGCTTTTCCGGGTGTTTTCCGAGGCGCTTTGGATGTTCGTGCAAAAGATATCAACGACGAGATGAAAATGGCCGCCGCCTATGCCATTGCATCCATTATTTCGGATCATGAGCTTCGACCGGATTACATCATTCCCGCACCCTTTGACGAAAGGGTTGTACAAAAGGTAGCCCGGGCGGTTGCGGAAGCGGCAATAAAAACGGGCGTGAACAGAATATAGAAAGGGCGAAGGAATGGATATCGATTTATTGTTAAAAAATGATAAAGTCTGCGGCTGCGGAAAACGGCATACGGTGGATATCGAAAAAACGATTATTGAATCCGGTGCCGTCGATAAATTGTATGAGCTGACCGAGGAATACGAACGTGTTCTATTGGTTTCCGACAGCCATACCTACAAGGCCTGCGGGGAGCAGGTGAAAGATCTTCTCGGGGATAAAATAGAAACGAATCTCGTTTTTGAATGCGAAGGATTCTTAGTACCGGACGAAAAGGCCGTGGAGGTTTTAAGATCAAAAATATCTTCCGACACGGATTTAGTCATCGGTGTCGGGTCCGGAGTAATAAACGATTTATGCAAGTACGTAAGCTTTCTTTCGGATCTTCCGTATTTTATCGTGGCGACCGCCCCTTCCATGGACGGATACGCTTCCACGGGTGCCGCCATGATTTTTAAAAATATGAAGGTGACCTTTCATGCAAGGGTGCCGAAAGCCATTATTGCCGACACGAAGGTATTAAAAAATGCGCCTTCGGATTTGATCAAGGCGGGCTACGGCGATATTATCGGCAAATATTCGGCTTTGAACGATTGGAAATTGGGACATGTTGTCCTGAACGAATACTTTTGCAGCGAGGTATACGATTTGGTCATGGAGACGACGGAGAAAACCGTTAGCCTTGCGCCGGGATTAAAGGATCGAAAGGAAGATAGCATCGAAACCTTGATGGAAGCGTTGGTGATTACGGGAATTGCCATGAGTTATGTGGGAAATTCCAGACCGGCTTCCGGAAGCGAACATCATTTTTCCCACTTTTTCGAAGTTGTCGGGCTGTTGAATAACGAACCGTATCTTTTGCACGGCATTGACGTCGCTTTCTCCGCCGTTGAAACACAAAAAATTCGGGAGAAGCTACTAAACATATCAAAACCTTCAAAATTTCGAATATTCGACAGAAACTTGTGGGAAGAGAATATTAAACGTGTTTACGGAAAAGGAGCCGCGGAAATCATTGCCCTGCAGGATAAAATCGGTCGGTACGAACAAAGCTTAAACGAGATTTATATATCCAAATGGGAAGAGATAAAAAGCGTTTTAGAAGAAGCTCCGAAAAGTGAGCAAATCAAAGGGCTTTTGGAGGATGCGGGTCTGAACTATGAAGATTTTCTTAATATATACGGTAAAGAAAAATTAGCGGATGCCTATCTATATGCAAAGGATTGCAAGGACCGATATACCGTCTTATGGCCCTATTATTCCATACTCGGATAAAAGGATAGACCCGTACTTTCCTTTCGGAGGGTACGGGCTTTTTTTACGGAAAATATTAAGGATCATACCGAACCTTTCTTGTTATTCACCTACTTAGTAAGTAACAGAACACAATTTTTTGAGGTCGGAAGTATGAAACGATTTTTTACGGAAGAATTGATCGAGACAACGTATTTATACTGCTATAAACGGCTGAACGATTCGGAGGATACCAAGGAATTGGCGCAAGATATTTTAACCGAAGCCTATGCTGCCGTTAAAACGGGCAGAAGGATTGATAGCTTCTACTCTTGGTATTGGCAATTGGCATACAACCGATACTGCCTTTATCTTAAGATGCGTTCAACGGGAGCCGTTTCTTTGGAAACGGCAGGCGGCGTCATTCCGGCGGAAACGGAGCCCTTTGACTCCATTGAAGATGACGAAGAAATTTCCGCTTTGAATTATGCCTTGTCTCGATTATCCAAAGCCTATCGTGAAACCGTCGTTTTGTACTACCTCAAAGAACTGTCGATCAAGGAGATTGCAATTCGCTTAGGGTTACCGGAAGGTACCGTTAAGAGTCGATTGCATGATGCCAAATTACACGTTAAGGAAGGTGTCGAAAGGATGAACAGAATCGGACAATTGTCGTATGCTCCCGTCGATCTTCAATTGTTTGGCGGGTATTCCGCACCCCGATATTGGGACTCCGTAAATGATTTGATGACGAAGCAAATTTTTTCGGTATGTGCTAAGGAACCGAAAAGCATAAGGGAAATCGCCGATGAAATCGGTGTAGCCCCGGTGTATTTCGAAGAAAAGATGGAGTATCTGTTGAAGAATAAGTTTATCAAGGAAAAGACCAAAGGCACATACGTAACGGATTTTGTGATACTCCCCAAGCAAGCATGGGTAGATTTTCAATATGAGTGTTCTTGTATCTATGAATCCTTTGGAAAGGAGATTACCGAAGCGATTCGTTCCGTTGAAAAAACGATCAGAGAACTGCCTTTTTACGGAAATGATATGGAGCTTTCCTACCTTCTATGGATCCTGTACGTCTATGCATGCACGGCTGCCGGAAGCAACATGATGAAGATCCATAAGGAAAGCCTAAAGGAAAAGGTACCCATTGTATATAAAAAGATAAAGACCGTGAGCCGGAGCAATCTTCACAACGATTTCCAAACCTCTCGATACCGAAAAGTAACACATGCGAATTTATTCCAAATAGAGCCTTTCCCTTCGAGAGACCAAATCATTTCCATAAGAAATATCAATACGGTCATGAAGCTTTTCAATAATCCCTATGCGGCTTTAACCGATGTGGAGCAAGAACAGGCGGCAAAGCTGATTGAAAAGGGTTATCTTCAAAAGAAAGTAACCTGGCTATTTCTCACCATGCCGGTGATAG
>JAAYHZ010000387.1 GCA_012744235.1 Clostridiaceae bacterium | reverse complement strand
CCTATACAATTATTGATAAAAGAAATCCCGAAACGGAAAGCGAAAAGGTGCAGCTTTCCAACTTCTCCATTATTCAAGACAGAGAAACAAAGGAGATGGAAATCCATTTGACAAAGTACGGAGCCAATTTGAATGAAGTTTTCTCGGCGGACGCTTGGAAATACACCGTAATTTTCGACGACTAAGGAAAGGGGATTATTATGATTCGATGCGGAATGAGCGAAACGGATATAACTCCGCAATTGGGGCTTCCCATACCGGGTTATTTGAACGCAAGATTCGCAGACGGAATAAAAGACAATCTGTATGCGAAAGCCGCCGTATTTCGGCGGGACGATGAAACAGCGGCTTTAATTTCCATTGACGCTTTGGACTTTGAAGCCGAAGATGTAAAAAGAATACGTGAAAGAGTTTATGAGTTCACAAAAATACCCGAGCAAAATGTAATGGTATGCCTTACCCATACCCATACGGGTGGCCCCGTAGTCAACTGTTTTGAGACGAAAAGAGACGAGGCTTACATATCCTTCTTGATAGAAAAGGCCGCTGAAGCCGTGGCTTCCGCTGATTCCAAGTTAAAGCCCGTAAAATTGGGGTTCGGAAAAGGGAAGGCGGAAAACATTGCTTTTAATCGAAGGTATGTCATGAAAGACGGAAGCGTAAAAACAAATCCGGGGAGGAAAAACCCGAACGTTCAAAAGCCGGCAGGTCCCGTAGATCCGGATCTGACGATGATGATCATAACGGATACGGATGATCGGCCTTTAGGTGCGGTTGTGAATTTTGCATGCCATTTGGATACCGTCGGAGGTAACGAGTTCTGCGCCGATTACCCCGGAGAACTGTCCCGAATCTTAAAAGCCGTTTACGGGAAAGATTTTTGTACGTTGTTTTTAAACGGTTTTTCGGGAAATATCAATCACATCGATATTCATGCGGAGTCTAAACCGGATCCGTATCATTACAAGAAGATGGGAGCGGTTTTAGCGGGAGAAGTTATAAAAACCCGGCCTTTCATCCAATGCCGCGAAGACGTATCCGTAAAGGTCAAATCGAAGATATTGCCGATACCCTTGCGGACCGTTTCCGAAGATGAATATCAAAAAGCGAAGGAATTGCTTGCTTCGGAGGATACTCCGGCCATAGAAAAAGTCTTTGCCGAAGAGCTTCTCGTTTTTTCCCAATACAAAACGAAAGAGATTCCCGTGGAGATACAAGTCATCCAAATCGGAGACGCTTTTATCACCGGATTTCCGGGAGACATATTTACGGAATTCGGGCTTAGAATAAAGGAAGAAAAACCGGGATTCGTTCACTTTCTATCCTCCCATACCAACGGAAGACACGGCTACATACCCGTTAAAGAAGCTTTTGCCCAAGGAGGTTACGAGGTTCGAACCACAAGGAGCAGCAAGCTTGCTCATGAAGCCGGAGACATAATGACGGCAGCGGCAATTGAGCTTTTTAGCTCTTGATGCATCCGATACTATTGGAAAGAAAACGATTGTAAAAAAAGCATCCGTTGGATGCTTTTTTTACCGTATTTAAATATTCGTTTTTTGCTCGTCTTTTCTTTACTCCCATTCGATGGTTGCAGGCGGTTTCGGACTTAAGTCGAAACAAACCCGGTTTACATGAGGGACTTCTTTTAAGATTCGATCGGTAATTTTCATTAAAATGGACCAATCGATTTGGGCTACATCCGCCGTCATGGCATCGACGGTATTAATGGCGCGGATAATGACCGGATATTCGTAGCATCGAACTTGGTTTTTGACTCCTACGGACATAAAGTCGGGGACCACGGTAAAGTACTGCCATACCTTTTTATTCAATCCGGCTTTTTCGAACTCTTCTCGCAGTATGCTGTCCGATTCTCGAATGGCTTCCAAACGGTCTTTGGTAATGGCTCCTAAGCAGCGAACGCCTAAACCGGGACCGGGGAAGGGTTGTCTGTATACCATGGATTCGGGCAGTCCCAATTCGAGACCGCAGGCTCGTACTTCATCTTTTAAAAGAAGGTACAAGGGCTCGACCAGCTTAAATTGAAGGTCCTTCGGTAGTCCTCCCACGTTGTGATGGGACTTTATGGTTTCCATGGTTTTTGTGCCGCTTTCCACCACATCGGGATAAATGGTTCCTTGTGCCAAGAATTCGATTCCGTCCAGCTTTTTGGCTTCTTCTTCAAATACGCGAATAAACTCGGCACCGATGATCTTTCGTTTTTGCTCGGGATCCGCAATGCCTTCCAGCTTCTTTAAGAACCGCTCGCTTGCATCTACGAAAATGAGATTTTCGCCTAACTGTTTTTCGAATAACCGAACGATGGACTCCGACTCGCCTTTGCGCATCAACCCGGTATTAACATGAACGCAAACCAGTTGCTTCCCGATGGCTTTAATAAGGAGTGTGGCGACAACAGTACTGTCCACCCCGCCGGATAAAGCAAGAAGAACCTTTTTATTTCCTACTTGTTCTCGAATCGCTTTTACTTGATCCTCGATAAAATTCTTCATATTCCAATTCGGTTGGGCATGGCAAACATCGAATACAAAGCCTTTTAAAAGATTCCGGATTTCTTCTTCGGAATCGGGCCAAGTCTCGAGATTCTCGCATTTAGCTAGCGGATGCCCTACGGATAAAATAGGGTAGCCGGCATGATAAATCTCAGGCATCACATCAATAACAGCTCCGTTTACGATGTTATTCTTTCCGCCGTTTATAATGATTCCTTTTACGCCGGACAATTGTGTAAGCTGATCGACGGTAATATCATGGGGATGTATTTCACTGTAAACGCCTAAATTGCGAACGGCTCTTGCGATTTCCGTATTTTTTGTACTTCCTAAATCTAAAACTACTATCATATCTTGTTTCATTAGCTTGTCCTCCTACGACAGGTGTGTTTTTAATTATAGCATTCCGCGAAAAACAGAACAATAAAAAAGTATACGTAGCATTCGCAGAAAAACACAGAAACTTTCCGGTCTATCGGAGAAAAACTCTTTCTTTTGGTATTGACAAAGCACCGAAGATATATTAAAATGGCACAGCACGTTAGCGATTCGAGAAATTTGAACCGCTTCGCAATATGAGAGCCATTAGCTCAGCAGGTAGAGCACATGACTTTTAATCATGGGGTCCGGGGTTCGAACCCCCGATGGCTCACCAAACTGCTCTCCAAAACAAAAATCGAACGGATCGATGAAAAAGCACTTGACAATAAAGATGGAGGCAGTTAAAATAAACAATGCGTCGTGTTCCGAACGACGAAAAATGGCCCATTGGTCAAGTGGTTAAGACATCGCCCTTTCACGGCGGTAACAGGGGTTCGAATCCCCTATGGGTCACCAACACGGCCCGGTAGTTCAGTCGGTTAGAATGCCAGCCTGTCACGCTG
>JAAYHZ010000386.1 GCA_012744235.1 Clostridiaceae bacterium | reverse complement strand
GGAGAAGGGACCGTCGTAAATTAAGGTGGGGAAGCCTTCAAAGGACTTGTTTAAATCGGCAAAAAGGTCGCCGGGCAAATTCTCGTCCTGCTTGCCTAAAAAGGCTTTTCCCTTCTTTTCGATGGTATTCCACCGAATCCTTCCGGAAAACAGCTCTTCCTGCATGGCTTTTATGCTATTGTTCACTTCTTTTGAGTACTCATACATCATTTTAATATTGTTATACTGCTCTTCCGAGATCTCTTTTCCTCGATTGGTCTGCTCATTCAAAGCAAAAGCCAAATCCCCTACTTGGGTTAGAAACTTGGAGGTACCGTCCAAATAGGGTTGGGAAATAGGCAGCTGAATGATGTTCATTTGAGCCATGTTTGCCTGAGCCCAAGCCTCCTGCAGCGTTTTGGAGGTTTTGGCGGGAGATGCGCTGATCAAGGATTTGGCTAAAAGAGACTCGATGTTATTGACATTGTCCGTCAAGTCGAAAAACATTCGGTTGTATTGGTTGTTCAGCAAGTTCTTGTAATCGGTAGCCCGCCGGTTCTGGTAGACTCCCCACAGCAAAACGCCGATCAACGTCAAGCTGACGATGGTATACATTCTTCTGTCGGTGAGACGATATTTGAAATCTTTTAACTTACCTTTTATACTCATAACAACTCCGGAAAAAACGTATGATTCGAATTTGATTAATCATATTTTTTGCCGGAAAACAAAAATTATGTATTCAAATACGTTTTCACGAAGCTATTGTTCAAAGAAGAATCACGGGGACATTCGGCAGCACTTGGACTATCATATCCGGTTCTCTTTTGCGGCAGGTAAACAAAAAAACTTGCCGCTTCGTCGCCGTTTCGGCTATTAGCCTCAGCGTCCGGAACACCCTTTGGTCATCGTAAGAGGCGAAAATCTCATCGGCAAACAAAGGACAGGTTTCTTCTCCTTCCATTAACTCCGCACAGGCAAGCCTTAAAGCGAAGAAAATCTGCTCGATGGTGCCGGTACTGTAATCCATGACGCTTCGGATGCCGGATTCTCCGGAGGCGTTAATCTGCAGCGTTTCTCCTACCTTCATATCGCCGTGTTTTCCGGATGTGATCAAGCTTACATACATATTCAGCTTTTCGGACATAGGCCGATAAAAGTTGTTTTTCACGTCGTCTCCGGCCATTCGAAGCATGCTTATCGTTTCATTCAAGATCCGATCCTGAAGCATCAGCCTTTCCTTTTTCTCATACAGCATCAAAAGCTCTTCCGATGCGCTTTTGTAATCCTCGTATTCCTCCCAAAGGTTATCCAAATCCCTTTGAATTCGGGTTTCGGTTACTTTCAGATCGCCGTGGGCCGGTATGACCTGCTCCCGCTTTCTTTTGTTTTCTTGGGACAAGGTCTCGAACAAAGAGCCTACGGCTTTTATGTCCTGCTTGCTCAATAAGGAAATTCCCCGGTCCAATTCCGGGCTTTCGAGTCCTTGTGCTTTTTCCTTGACATAGGCCGCCTTTTTTTGAAGAGATTCCGTCAACGAAGGATAGGCTCGGTAAAGCTCATCGAAATCGGAATAGCCTTGGTCCTTCAGCTTCATTAAAAGGGCGGACAAAGCTTCCGAAAGCTCTTTTTCTCTTCTTTCCCACTGCTCCAGTTCCATTTTAATACCGACGTATCGATTCCATCCTCTTTCGATGGCCGCTATCTTTTCCTTGTCCTCCGCCTCTTCTCTCTTGAACTTGGCTATGGCTTCTTTAAATTCCGATTCGGCTCGAGTCAGCCAATCGTGCTTTTCCTGCACCGCTTCGTTTTGCAGCCTTTCCCCGTAGGTAATGGCATCCGTTTTATGGACAAGGGCATTAAAATCGTTCAAGCGTCTTTTAAATTCATCAAAATCGGAGCAGGACAACAACTTCAGGGCTTGTGCAAGCCGGCTTTCCGCCTCTTGATACCGCTCCATTTCCGGGGTAATCCGAGCTTGATCATCCCCTTCGTGATATATTTCTTTTTGCATGCTCTTTTTCTTAAGAAATAAAAGGACGAACGCGGCTACGCAAGGCACAAGAAGAAGGGCGCCTATGATGTTTTGTTCTATATAGGAAAACATGCCGAATATAACAAAGGCTAAAAGAATCGGTATGAAAAGAAGGTTTGTCCTTTTTATTTTCTTTGCAATAACCTCTTGCTCCGCTTTCCTTTCTTCCTTTCTCTTTGCGGCGCTTTGCTCCGCATCCTTTTTATACACCGGCAGAATACGCTGCAGATCCAATACGGTATCGACGGCTCCTTTGTTATCTAAAAACGCTTCGTATTCTTTCAGCTGTTTTTCCAAAAGGGTCTTTTCTTCTTTGTATTGCTCTAAAGCCCGCAAGGCTTTCTCATAGTCCGATCGATACAGCCTTTTTCGGTCGTACAATTGGCCGGGGATTTTTACGGATTCCGCCGTTTCTCCTTCGTAAACCGAAAGCTCCGAAAGGGCGTTTTGGCATTCCGTTTTCTTGGTCTTCGCTTTTTCAAGAGCTTTTACATTTTCCTTATACGATTCCATCATATCGTTGAGAATGCTTACTTTTATCAAGTCCTTCAGCAAGGAGGCGGCTTCGTCCAAAACCTCTTCTTCTCGGTTTAACAAAGCGATTGTCCCTTCGTATTCCTTGATTTGTATTTGAACTTGGTCTAAGCGCTCGTGGAGCGAAGTGATTTCTTCTCTTATCTTTTCAAACCGAGCCGTTTTTTCTTCCAGCTCCGTGATTCGGTCCAAGGTTTTCGGTAAAGGGCGATCTCTTAGGGTTCTACGGTCCGCCGCCGCACCGATTTCTTTTTTACGGATATCCTCCAGCAAGGATAAGGCATGGGTCAAGGAAACGTCGAAAAAGCCGGTTTCGCTTACTTCAATCAACCTGCTTTCAATTCCTTTTCGATCGTCAACGGTAAGACAGCTGCCGGCGGAATCGATGAAGCAAGTGCTCTCAAAAAAAGCTTCGCTCATACCCGTAAAAACTTCACCGGGCTGCATATCGGAAGAGGTCAACAGAAGGCTCGTAACGTCTTCGTATCGATCGTTATAGATGTTCAAGGTCTTTTTATTAAAATCCCTATATATGTAAAATGTTTCTCCCTTGTCGGTTTCGATTTCCAAGGATCCCGAATACGTGTTATCGGACCAGGGCTGAAATTTTTTTAAGGGCGCCTGTTCTCCGGTTGTTTTTGCTCTGCCTCCTTTTAAACCGTAAAGCATTCCGCGGATGAACCAAAGCAGGGTCGATTTTCCGGCCTCGTTTTCGCCGAATACACAGTTTAAACCGCGGTCAAACAAAAATTCTTTTTGGCTGTATTTACCGAATCCTTTAATCACGGCTTTTTTAATAATCATGCCTTCACCGCCCCCCTTCTTCCGTCGGGTCCGTCAGAGACGGTCTGTTGCCGGACAAGGCCTCCAACCCGTAAATCATCACGGATCGGTAAAAGGAGCTTAAATGAGGCTCCTGTTCCATCTTTTCCAGCACATTTCGAACAAACACGCCTCGTATTCCCTGTTCTTTTGAAATTTGAGATATGTCGAAATCGGGAAGAGTCTCGTCCGTGACTTTTGCATAAAGGGTTAAGCCGACAAGGCTTTCTTGAATTTTCAGCGTGTCCAAGTACATTTTCGGGTCCCTTCTTCCTTTTAAAAGGATTCTTGCCAGCATGTCCTTATGCCCTTCTACGGATTGTAGGGTTTGCCGTACAAAAGAAATGATTTCATTCAAGGACATCTCCGGATCCGTGGTAATTTCCAAGGTTTTGTAGAAGCGATTCGATACCTGCACTTTTTCCGCACGGCATTCAACATGGCCCATCTCCTTCGTTATTTCCCCGGTTATGATCGAATGTATACCTTCTTCGTCGAACCCTAAAGGCTCCGGGCTTCCCGCATTATGAATGGTTTTGTTTTTTCCGTATTGAAGAAAGGTGTTGTGAAAATGCCCGGCGGCTATATAGTCGAAACCGTACCTTTCCAGCTCCTCCGAAGTTACCGGAAGGTAGCGGTCCTCCGTACATATGGTATCAATGGTTCCGTGAAACATTAAAATGTTGATCCGGTCTTTTTGCAGATTTAATTGCCCGAGAGAATCCGATTCCCGGAGGGAATTGTAATGATAGAAAGCGACGGACAGGTCGGGAAATTCGATAAAAGGCCTTTCGGGAGACAAAACAAATACGTTTTCCCGCCAAGGAAAACGGTGATAAAAGGATCCTTTGTTAAAAGGATCGTGATTTCCGGGAATCATAACGACTCGGGATACTTTTCCGAATTCATAATTCATATTCTCGATAACGGACCGGGTCGCGTACTTTTCTTCGAACAAATCGCCGCAGATTATCAAAAAATCGGACTTTGTATCGGCGGCGATTCCGATGATTTTCTCGAAGGTTTCTTCGATGTGGCGCCTTCTTTTTTCGGGCAGCCCGAAAATTCCCTTAAACGAAGAAAAGGGCATACCGATATGGATGTCCCCGCATTGTACAAATCGAATTTTACTCAATGTATCATCCGCCTTTCAAAAAGACTACCATTGCCACGGCATAATC
>JAAYHZ010000385.1 GCA_012744235.1 Clostridiaceae bacterium | reverse complement strand
GTTTCAGGGGTAATCAACTGCTTTTCTACCAATATCTTTTTGTTTATATCCGAAACCTCGTCTATGTTATAAAAGGAGTACCGTTCCTTTAATTTTTCGTCTTGATCGTATACCGCTTTCACCTGACTTAACAGTGCCGCGGATTCGCTGCGGTCCATTCGGTTCGGAAAGGGATACCCTTTTAAGTTTCGAGACAGTCTGATGCGGGTGAAAATCACCGCATCGTCATCTTTGCCTTCATTCAAATACCAAATCATTCAACGTTTCCCCCCGCAGATTCATCCTCCATGATTCGAATCATGTCCCTTATCTTGGCGGCTTCTTCGTACTCTTCCCTCGCCACCGCTTCCTCCAAGGCCTTCTTCAAATTCTTTATTTGCTCCGCTACGTTTTCATTTTTGTTTTCTTTCGCTTGTACTCCCTTATTCTCCGTCGATTCCGTCCGGGGAAGAGTATCCTTTTTCATTTCTTCATAGGACAATCCGACATGGCGATAATTTCCATGCAATTTTTTTAAAATGGATGCAAACCTATCACGGAACGTTTGGTAGCATTCTTCGCATCCTACCATGCCGTTTTTTCGAAAATCCGCAAAGGACATGCCGCATTGATGGCACACCATGCCGTTTTCATCCGTTCCTTGCTCCAAAAGCTCGCTTGTTCCCGCCAAATTCATCAAAAGGTTGTTCACTCCGGAAATCTGCTTATGGATTTCATGAGTAAAGCTTTTTGAGCATTCGGGACATAGCTGCATGGTGATCTGCATGTTTTGTACTAACTTCGTTATTGTAACCGTTGCTTCTCGCACTTTGCATTTTTGACACATCATAATAATCAACTACCATTCCTTGTTATTTCACTCGAATACAAGCCAGCATATTCTTCATGATACTTGCACGAACAATGTCTCTTATAGGCGGTGAAATCGCTTCCAGCGCTCGATCGCTGGTGGCGGCCTTCATCAGTTCCCCTATTTTCGGGGTAATGATTTCATAATCGATAAAGTTTTGTATGAATATCTGGGCGGATTGCTGGGATATGGAATCGCCCATGGAAGCTACGATGTGCATTAAGTAGTCGCCGGGTCTGTCCACTTCGACTCGTGTGATTCGAATATGGCCACCCCCACCGCGTCTGCTTTCCACATAATAGCCCCTCTCCTGCGTGAAACGAGTTCCGATAACATAATTTATTTGTGAAGGAACGCAATTAAACTTGCTCGCTAATTCATTCCTTTTTATTTCAACATTTCCTTCCGTTTCATTGATTAATTCTTTTATGAAATTTTCTATTAAGTCACTTAATATAGCCATATTTCCTCACCTCACTCAATATACCAATACTGATTTTGACTTTCTTTGACTATTATATATTATAATATACCCGAAAAAATATTGCAATATTAAAATTCTACGTTTCTATTTTACGGAACATTCGTCATAAAAAGCAACAAGTCTATATAAACAAAGTCCGAAGGAATGCTCCTCCGGACTCTATGAAAAACCGCATTTTTTACGCCTCGTTATGAGGATTGTCTGTCTGTTTCGGTCGGGACTTTTCTTCGTTCTTGTCTTTTTTTCGAACCGGCACTCGCAGCAAGAATCTTATGGCAAATACAACCAATAACGCCAAGCCTCCGATAATCAAAATTACCGGAATTGCGGAAATGATAAATATAACGATACCTTCACAAACTTGGAGAGCTTGCCTGAAGGATTTTTCGAGCTTATCCCAAAACGTATATTCTTTTACGGGTTTTTGACCGGGAACCTTTTCCCTCATTTCTATGGTGATAGTGGACAATTCGATAAGATCGTCCCATCTTTGTATGTTGCCCTTTAGGCTTTCGATTTGGTACAGGACCTCCGTCAATCGGGACTGGACTTTAAAAATGAAATCCGCATCCTTCGTTTTGTCCTTTAAATACTCTTCTAACCGCCTTTGCTCGTCCTCCAGCAATCGAATTCGGGCTTCGGTGTCGGTGTATGCATAGGTAATATCATCCGATCCCCTCTTTTCGTCCAATACGACTCCGATCCCGGCGATGTTCTCCAGCGTTTGTTCGAATTTATCGGCGTCTACCCGAATAACGATAACGCCTCGGGTGATATAGATGTAGTCCTGTGAGCCTTCAGGATAATATTTATCTTTACTGATGGAAGTTTCTTGTACGTATCCGTAAGGAGCAATCATGGTTTTGATTATGGTGTATGCACCGTCAAATTCTTCCACCTCCAAGGACAGGCGTGCATTCAGTATGACTTTACGATTTCGAAGAGCGGTATTTTCGCTCAAATCCCCTAACGAATCGTAATCATTTGTTTCGCTCAAACCGTATTCCTTGCTCCAACCCGCCGTTGTAGTAGCGACGGTCGTCATCGCAGGCATATATCCTTCGGCGGTTTTATCGGATTTTTTTGCCGCACAACCTGCCAGCAGAGAAACCAAAAGAATCCCAATAACAAATATCAGTAATTTTCTTTTCATTATTTCGTTCCTCCAAATTTATCTATATATAATTAGACGTGTCGCGTATCATAATTGTTTCTTTTCTTCCTGTATATTTATTACTTCGTATCGCTTAAAATGCTTTCGATGTCATTCAATTCCTCTTTGGAAAAATCAAGATTTTTAAGGGAGCACACGCAATCTTCAATTTGCTCCGGCTTGCTTGCACCGATCAATACCGATGTTACACGCTTGTCCTTTAAAAGCCATGAAAGAGCCATTTGCGCCAAGCTTTGTCCTCTTTTTTCCGCCAAAGCATGGAGCTTTATCACCTTATTCATCACTTGAGGAGTAATGTCTTCCGGCTTTAAGAAAGGTCCTCCTTTTGCCGCTCTCGAATCGGAAGGAATTCCATTTATGTATCGATCCGTAAGGATGCCTTTGGCTAAAGGCGAAAAGGCGATACAGCCGATTCCCTCTTGCCCCAATACATCCAATAACCCCCGTTCCGGCTTCCGATCCAGCATGGAATACCGGACCTGGTGAATAAGGCAAGGGGTCTTTAAGTCCTTTAATATTCGGGAAGCCTTTAATGTTTGCTCCGGATCGTAGTTGGAAATGCCCGCATACAAGGCCTTACCCTGCCGCACAATCAAATCCAAAGCTCCCATGGTTTCTTCCAAAGGCGTATT
Source organism: Clostridiaceae bacterium (assembly GCA_012744235.1). GTDB lineage: Bacteria > Bacillota > Clostridia > JAAYHZ01 > JAAYHZ01 > JAAYHZ01. Next base: position 2,134 of record JAAYHZ010000385.1, on the reverse strand, counting down.
CGGGTCGGGCCTGTGGTGATAAAAGATGTCCACGTAATCCAATCCCAGTCTTTTTAGGCTTTGATCGAGGCTAGCGATAATGCTTTTTTTCGATCCCCATTCCCCGTAAGGCCCCGGCCACATGTAATAGCCGGCTTTGGTCGAGATGATCATTTCGTCTCGGTATCCGTGAAAATCCGATTTTAATATTCTGCCGAAATTTTCTTCCGCAGACCCCGGAGGGGGGCCGTAGTTATTGGCGATATCAAAATGGGTAATCCCCAAATCAAAAGCCTTTCGAATCATGCTCCGGCTGTTCTCATACAATGTGACACCGCCGAAATTGTGCCATAAACCCAAGGATACGGCAGGAAGCTTCAAACCGCTTTTTCCGCAATAATTGTACCGCATCGTATCGTATCTTTCTTTTGCCGGTATGTACGTCATCGTATTTCCCTCCTTGTTTTTTAATGATGACAAAAAAAGCACGAGAGCTTATCCCGTGCTTTTATCCTTATTTCGTTATTATTCTTCATCCTTTTCTTTATTGGCTTCGGCAATAATTTTTTCTGCAATATTGGCAGGAACTTCTTCGTAGCGTATGAATTCCATGGAGTAGTTTCCTCTTCCTTGGGTCATGGATCTTAAATCCGTTGCATACTTGAACATTTCCGCCAAAGGAACTTCCGCCGTTACTTTTTGTAATCCGCCGTGCATCGGTTCCATTCCGAGAATTCTTCCTCTTCTCTTGTTCATATCCCCGATAACGTCTCCTAAGTTGGCATCGGGAATAATGATTTCGGCTTTGTAAACGGGCTCAAGGAGTACGGGACTTGCCAAGGGAATCCCTTTCTTATATGCCAAGCTGGCGGCGATTTTGAAAGCGATTTCGGAGGAGTCAACCGGATGGTAAGAACCATCTAACAAGATCGCCTTTAAGTTTACCATCGGATATCCGGCCAATACACCCTTCGTTATACTTTCTCTCAACCCTTTTTCTACTGCAGGGAAGTAGTTTCTCGGTACGGCGCCGCCGAATACTTGCTCTTCAAATACCAAATCTTCGCTTTCGCAAGGTTCGAAGGTAATAAATACGTGACCGTATTGTCCGTGTCCGCCGGATTGCTTCTTATGCTTTCCTTCCACACGTTCGGCTTTTTTCCGGATGGTTTCACGGTAAGGAACCTTCGGATCGGTTAATTTTACGTCGACACCGAATTTCGCCTTCAATTTGCTGGTGATAACGTCCAAGTGTTGATCACCGATACCTTTGATCAAGGTTTGGCGTGTTTCTTGGTTGACTTCGATCTTGAAGGTAGGATCTTCGTCCAACAGTCTTTGTAGACCGCTGCTGATCTTTTCTTCGTCACCCTTCGCAAGGGGTTCTACCGCCAAGGTCAATACCGGTTCGGGGAACTTAATTTTTTCATGAACCACTTTTTTCGCTGCCGTGCACAGGGTATCGTTGGTGTTGGCTTGCAGCTTTGTCAAAGCACCGATATCACCGGCAATGATCTTGCTTGTGTTGATTTGCTGTTTTCCCATGGGGAAAAACAATTGGGTTATCTTTTCGCTTTTGCCCGTTGTTGAATTGTAAAGGGGCGTATCGGCAGTGATGACACCGCTGAATACTTTGAACATGGAAATTTTACCGACAAAGGGGTCCGCAATGGTCTTGAAAATCAATGCGGAGAATTTTTCGTTTTCGGAAACCTCCACTTCTATGGCTTCGCCTTCCGGCGTCGCAGCCGTTATGGACTTCTTTACATCCGGAGAAGGAAGCAAGTTTACAATGGCATTGGCAAGCAAGTCTATACCCATGTTTTTATCCGCCGAACCGCAGAATACCGGGCTTATTTCACCGGCGGAAATTCCGGCTGCCAACCCTTTGTTGATTTCTTCATGAGTGAAGGGTTCACCTTCGAAGTATTTTTCCATCAATTCTTCGTCGGTTTCGGCGATGGCTTCCATAATGCCTTCGCGAATTTCTTCGATGCTGCTTTCCATATTGGAAGGAACAGGTCTTTCAACGGCCTTGCCCTTGTCGAAGGTATAGGCTTTGTTAGCCAGTATGTCTACGATACCTGTAAAAGTGCCGTTTTCTATGATAGGCAATTGAAGCGCTACGACACCGACTCCGAACATGTCCTTCAGC
>JAAYHZ010000384.1 GCA_012744235.1 Clostridiaceae bacterium | reverse complement strand
GCTTAAAACGTAGCGGGATAAGGATTTTCCCGTCAGCTTGGAAAAAACGGATCGAATATGCGACAGAGAAAACCCCACCGCCTTTTCAAGCTCCGCATACTCGAAACCGGTTTGTAACCTATTTTCAACGAATATAATGACCGAAGAAACCATAACATATTGATCCATCACATCACAACCGTTCATTTCCTCTATATGGAGTGATGTCAGTATATCATACGAAAAAAATATCTTCTCGACTTTTTTAATGATGTTAAATGAAAACCCAAACGAATTGTGTTATTTAAGATAACAACATTCATGCCGAGATAAGGGACGACCATTGAAATTATATATTATTTTATTGAGCATAACGAAGATCAATTGCTTATAAAAAGCAAAAAACCCTTGCAGTGCAAGGGTTTTGCTGCTAAAGAGTATGAAATTCAAGGGCAATTTATCTCCGCGGTTTTCGCCGGAATCCAAGTGCCGTCTTCCTCTACGGCAAAGGTATAATAGCCTTCGCCTGTAGATTCGTCTGCTATCCGGCGAATTGATGCGCCGCCCAAATCGCATCCTTCGGGGACGGTTATGCCGTCTGTGGCGCGTAAGGCGACACCGTCATCCGCCGTTGCCGTCAGCTTGATTTGCGAAACGCCGGTGATGATTACACTACCGGAAATCCACAGACCGTGCTCGGACTCAATCTCCATTTCGGAAGAATCCACCGTGAATTCGAGGATATATGCATCATAGATTCCCGTTCCACCTCCGGCAGAGCCTGCACAATTCATGACAAATGTGCTGTCTTTAATCGTTATCGCAAAACCTGTACCGATGAATCCTGCATCTTCGGAGTTAATGGCGATGTTTGAATTTACAAAACTACATGTACGAAATACTTCGCCGTCATAACTTACGTTGATAGCCGATACGGGAATTTCCTCATCGATTCCGTTTACATCTACATTAACGTTTAAATTCAGGCTGTCAAAGATAATATCGCAGTTGTATACGAAAATTGCATTCCCGCTGCTTGCCCCTGTTATATCGACTTCCAAAGAGGAATCTTCGTCGATTCCGACAAATTGCACGGAACGTTCGTCTATCCTCATAGTAAGAATGTTCACGTCATCCGCCGTATTTCTGAAAACGCAATCCCCTTCGATGTATATTGTTAACGGGTTGTCACCTTGTGTTACACACAGCGCGGCGTCCCATTTGTCATAGCTGCCCGAAAGCCTTAAGTTATGGAAGGTAACGGTATTTACCGTTTCGGCTATCTTAATATATACTTCGTTGCTTTGTCCGCTGAATGTCAGCCCGTTGCCCGTTACCGTGAGGACCGGTACAAGAGAATCATCTCGAGGACTTTCCGCCATTTCATAAACATAACCGCCGATGCTGCCAACGCAAATGTCCTCGGTCACTTCACCGTCCGTCACGATAACACCGCTTTCCGGCAGTGTCGTTCCTTTTGGTATGGATCTGTAATTCGCCGTATAAGTGCGGTTTCCGGTAACCGTGTCTCCGGGAGTCAGAGTCGGTGTCCAGCCTATGAATTCATACCGGAAGTAGTCGTTCTCCGCCTTACTCGGGGCGGCAGGCGGATTGATTTCATTACCGTAATGATAGGTCTGCGTAATGACGGAGCTCCCACTCCCAAAGGTATCGCTGCCGGCGTCAAAGGTTATGGTGTACTCGTTGTAGACGATGTTATATACCGCGGTAATGGTCATGTCCTGTGTGAATGTCTCCGGCAGAGGATCCGACCAGCCGCCGAACTCATAACGGTAATCGGCATAGCCCTGAGGCGGTATCGGGTCGTCTACGATTTCTGCAATGTTGGTCTCTTCTCCGTATTTACCGAAAAGCGTAATCGTCTTCCTGTCGTCGGGGAACTTGCCATCTCCAGCGTCAATCGTCACGGTATATATTCTGTCGGTCTGCGTGTAAACCGCCGTATAGGTCATGTTCTTTTGAATTATAATGTCATCGGTCAGACCGTAAGTCTTTCCGTCTTGGTCAATCCAGCCCGTATGAGTGTAGATGTACAGATTATCCATATCCTTTACGGGAGTAAAGGAGGACAAGTTCAATCTTGTGCCATAGGGGAACTGCATCGTGATGTTTGCTTTGCCATCCGGGAAGGATGCTCCCGATCCTGCGTTGAAGGTTACCGTAAGCTCATGGGCGGAATCGGCAACCCATACGGTATTCCAAGTTTGTATACCGTCCATATCCTGCGAGTAGTCCACCTCCCAACGACTGAATTTGTATAGTACGCCGTCTTTATACACCGGCGAGATGGTGAAGACATTGTTGGCATTCCGGAAGTCCTCCACAAATTTCAGGTAATCCGGATAGGGGATCATGTCGGAGTCGGCGATGGTGCTGCCGTCCGTAAAGGTACCCATATCCGTTTTGAATATTATTCGACGAAGTTTCAATTCAACAATCAAGGTATAAATTTTTTCGAGTGTTGCTTCCGGAAGTTCATAGTATCCCCAATCCGCGATAGCGACGTATCTGTCGCTCCAACCTAGAATCGTACACCCGGGATAGCTTCTCGGGTATCCGGGTATCGGTGTTGTGCCATATACGAAATAAGATATTTCCTCTTGGTGAACAATACGGAAATCTTGACCGTATATGGTGTATTCTTTTACAGGATACCTAAAATGAATGGGTACGGTCACGGTATAGTATTTTGCCGTATGGTGAAATACAACGGGCATTGTTTTTTGGTTTTCGTTGAATTTTTCTTCGCATTCCTCTTTTGTACCCGTAAATGTAAAGACCGGCTTTGACGTGTCGTAGCCGAGATAATACATATTTCTCAATATTGCATTTTGAATAAGTACGGGATGTATCCCCGAATCGTTTTCTTGTGTAACTTCATAATTGAAAACGGCAGTATATGTGATAAAATCTTTTCTTAGCCAATTCCGAAACACGTATACCGGGTCCCCGGTTGTCGTGTAGTCTTTAGGATAAGGTATGCCGCTACCGGCTGCTGTTGCGGATTTTGCATATATCTCATAGCGCCATTCTCCGTCATGAAGGTACATATAAGATACCAGTATCTGACGGGACATCATATGCACCGTGAAGGTAGTATTCACCCAGATGGGAGCGTCCCAATTTCCTTCTATTCCGGTAACTTCGGCAAACGTAATGCCGCCGTATTGTTTTTGAAGCCAAGGATCAAGGTCGATCGAGCCGGGGATGTAGCCCGCAAGCACGGTTTTACTTACTTCACCCACCTTCGACCCGTCTCTATAGATTACATATTTTGCCGTTACAGGATCGATATTGACCGTACGAGGGTCAATGCTCGGGTCTATCCAAATAAGCTTGATTTCGTTATAGGTTTTGCCTTTTTCTTTGGTGCTGAAGCATAGATTATCTCCGCCGTAATATAACCGCACGGTGGCATCCATGCGCTTGGTCTCGGGTATCTTCGGATAGATATTGATAATATGCTCTTTCCCGGATATCCAATACTCCCTTTGAAACCACGGATTGGAAATTTCAAAGCTGAAATTTTTAAGATTTGTGTATGTCGAGCTCACCAGCTCTCCTGTGGTGAGGTCAAGCATCCAGGCGTCCAGCAGTCCGCTGTCTTTGATATTGTATTCGTTTTTATTGATCAATACCGTATTTCCGGCATTCTTGAAACTGTACAGCACGTATCGGTTGCCCAACTTGATGAAAGGAATTTTCAGATTTAGTATGTCCGCTTCCGCCTTGGCTTTTAGAACCTTTGATTCGGCAAATATACCGAGATCAAAATAAATACCGATTTCCATGTAGACTCCGCCGTTCATGTTGATTTCAGGTGCACCGCCGGCTTTAAGCAGGTGAAGCTGCAAAAATCCGTACAGATCTATATATGCGCCCACTTCTCCCCGGAGTCCGACTCTGCCAAGACTTTCTAAACCAATGAAAGATAGGCTTACGGTAAGCCTGATGCCGGCTTTGGCGCCCAAGTAGCCCGCACAATACAGATTAAATTCTTGCCTGCCGTTGCCTTCAAGGTCATATTGGTATGTATCCATCCCGGCAGTCAAACTTCCCCTGATTCCTATGCGGCTGGCGGCCAATAGGGTACTTTGGGCCGACAAGCCCACCGCCAAATTCAACCTGATTACGAATGTTCCCTTTTCCGTTATTTGCAGCACCGGCGTTGACGGTGCGATCTTTTGAGTAAATTCAAATAGATCCACTTCCAGAATATCGATATAATCACCCTTTGATCCTAGTACCTCTCTGATGATTTCAGGAACCTCGGAATTGTCTTTCGTTATACCGTCAATCAGTTTTTGGATTTCGGCGGTGATGTTCAGGTATTCTTCGTCAACTTCTTCCGTTTTAACAAGGATGTTGAATTCCAGATCCGTCTGTGAAAAAACATCAACCCAAGCATCAAAATAAACCGGATCGGATAAATTGATACCGGCTTCCCCTCCACCGGAAAGAGCGATGAATTCTTTGAAAGTAAAGTCGGCTTTCACTCGAATCTGCTTGATGAGCGAATTGTAATTAAATGATATTGTCAGCACCACCCATTTATTGTTGACCGCACCGGGGAAATTGGTGTTTGTGGCCGTGCCGACGGATGCGTTGACCGATAACCCCGGAATCAAAGCGTTGGCGCTTATGGAAACTTTATCGTTGTTTTCAACCGGTTTGGAAAACGATGATCCGAACGAAGATGCCTCCAACTCGGGCTCCGACATATCTTGTGACGATAGCATGGCTGCCAGTGTTTGGCTTTCATTGAGGGCGGCGGCTAAAAGCTCCGTCAATCGCTTGGCTCCCTCGCTGTTTTTAATGTCCTGCTCAAGCTTTTTCACATCGATGGAAGATGTCAATATCTCGGGATCGATGCTTTGATTCCAGTGAAGATCAAGCTGCTTGTAAACATCCTCGGGACTGCTGCCTTCGGTAAACAGCATGACACGCAGCGGGTCTTGTGAATCCGTGTCCACAATGGCAAGCACGTTGCGTATTTTGGTGTTTTCATTGAGAATTCCCTTTCCGTTCGAATCCTGTTCGTCCGTCAGGCATATGACGGAGCCGACCGTTATTCCTTTTTCATCGGCCAACTCCTTTGTTAGGGTGTACACACCGTCGTCTAGCACATTTACCTGTTCCCATAGCAGATAGATAATTCCGTCTTCAAGCTCGACAATATAGGTTTCGGGCTTGGCAATACTGAAAGCCATGACGCGAATTTCTTCCTTTTCATTGAGGAAGGTCAAGCTTTCGCTTTTCAGGGTAAGCTCATAGGTATTGCCGGGAATGTAAGTATAGGGCGCTTTCGGAGAAACGGAATATACGTTTCCGCCTCGGCTTGTAACGGTAAGATTAGGGATTTCATTGATATTCAGTTTATTCACGATAGTTATGTAATCATACAGATTGCCGTCATCAATGCTTTCCGTAGACAGAATATCGAAACTGATATCAACGGGGCAATCCGGTAAAAACTTGACCGGATTCACGTATTCCAAGTAATCGCGTTCTCTTTCGATATATGATGCGTATTAGGTCATATTCTCGTTGATAGGGTTATCGGAGTAGAAAGGCTCGGAAAGATTCCTGTCGGTGAACCATCCCGCAAATGCATAGTCGTCTTTAACGGGAATCGGCGGATCGGACAGTCTGCCTCCCTTACTTACGTATACGGGTGAGATTTCAGAGCCCCCATGGGTTTCAAAGGAAATCTCCACTTCATCGACAGGGTCTGAACCCGTGATCGGGGAACCGTAAGAAACGACGGTATCGGGTGTACGAATCACATTGTCGAAAAACCTGTGAAGCATTGCCGCAATCTCGGCTCTTGTGGCATTGCCCTGCGGGTCAAAGAGTAAGGTGTCTTTGCCCGACTTTCCGGTCATAATGCCGTACATGTAACACCACATAGCGCCCTCCAGCGCCCAATCCGATATGTTGTCCCTGTCGGCAAAGTCGATATTGATCGTTATTTTACCTACGGGGCCTTTCCCGACTAACCGGGCATATCGTAGAAGAAACGTGGCGGCCTGCTCACGGGTGACAATACCCTCGGGATTGAAACGGTTGTTGCCCGTCCCTTGGGTTATTCCGTTCGCTACCGCCCATGCAACGGCATTGCCGTACCACGCGTCTTCCGGAACATCCGAGAAAGCGTCCGGTAGGGCGTGGGGATCGGGGCTGCCTGCAAGCCGGTACAATACCGTGACCAGCATGGCCCGTGTCATGGGCATCCCGGGACTGAAAAGGGGATTTTTCGTGCCGGTGCCGGTCATCAGGCCGTTGGTGAAAGCAAATATTATGTCATCATAAAACCGGTCATTAGGGTCTACGTCACCGAAAGGATTGTCAGGCATATTACCGTTCGATGCGGTATCCGCATATATGTATGTCGGTATCATGCCGATGGTGAGGAAAACGCATAACAGTAAGCATAGGCTTTTGTTCAATGCCATTTTCATAATCTCAGGACCTCCCTGTATCGGTTTATTTATTTTTTTGTTATATTTCCGGTTTACTGCGTCCGACATTACGCATTCGAATCTTGACGGGAGCGTAATGTAACGGTACCCTAAAAACCGGCCGTACCCCCTGTAGTCGCAGGTATACTCGAAGCATCTCAAAAGTAGAGATAGACCGAATGGCTTTTCCCGAGTGGTTTGTAGAGAAGAAGTTACATATGGAAAGCTCGGTCGTCCGTATCGTAATCCTATAAAGCCGTTTATGCTCAGCTTATTTCACCCGCAACGGCAAAAGACCGGCTTCTGCCGCATAGTCGGGGCATACCTTAAAGTTTGAGTAGACCGATTAGCCTTCCTATAGTTGCTCGCCGAATTGAAGGGAGATATGGAAAGTGCGGCCTTCCTCCTGAATTCTATTAAGTGTATAAAGCCGCTCATTTACAGGAGTCATGCCTTTTAACTCCTGTAACAACATATATTACCAAAATAAAGATAAAACGATATTCTTGGAAGTGACTTTTTCCCTTGAAAAAGTCACTATTTTACTAATAAAATATGACAAATATATTCCGTAATACATCGGGGAGTTTTCTACAAAACCCGCACTGCTTGCCGCTTTTTTCATGAAGGGAGGTTTATCGGTAATAGTCGTTAAAGCGACGTTTTCAATCAAAAAAATTATAAAGGGCAGGGGATATTCTCGTAGTGAAGGAATACGGAGAAAGGATAAAATATGAATTTATTCCCTTTTTAAACGAAGCCTCCAAGCCGTTTTATCAGAAACTCTTTGCTTGAGCTTTTCCATGATCACCAATCATGTTCTTTATCAAAGTCAAAGGGGCTATTGATGCCGGAGGGAAATTATATGTTCTATTTTTCCGTATTTATCATGTTTACTACAGCTCGACACTAAACATATAAGCGGTGCTGTAATTATCGTATCCGGTAAGAAAAACTTCCGCTGTCCAGTATTAATCCGGATAAGGAATATTTACATCCTGACCAAGTATTATATTTCGAGTGATATCATACATGGCGTCACGGTCATATCCTTCTTTCTTATGCATTGCTTCCATATTGCCCGAAAAAACGGCTAATGCAAATTGTGAAATGTACGGCGGTCCTGCGACAAAATAGCTTTCGGTTCTTTGCGGTGTGAAATCGAAGTAAATAAAACCTTCCGGTACGGGAGTCTCGGCCTTCATAAAACGCCCCCGGAATCCGTGGCATCGTTCAACGTCCACTCCTTTGCCATAATGGTGTTGTAATAAAACATCATAGTCAAAGCCCGATTTATATTCGCTTAAGG
>JAAYHZ010000463.1 GCA_012744235.1 Clostridiaceae bacterium | reverse complement strand
TTGATCCAAACCGCAGAAGGTGCTTTAACCGAAACTCATGCGATTCTGCAGAGAATGAACGAGCTGGCTGTTCAATCGGCAAGCGACACCAACCAAAACAATGTTGACCGTGACGCATTGCAACAAGAATTCGCATAACTGAAGAAGGAAATCAACGACATTGCAAGCAAAACCACCTTCAACGGCAGAACTCTCTTAGACGGAAGCTTCTCTCAAACGGGTACGGTCACCTTTACAAACGGTTCTCCGTCTTTGGGCTTAACCGGTGTCTCGGGAGCGGAAGCTTTAGGTACCGGTGAATTCACCGTAGAAGCTGATGTTACTACAGATAGTGAGGATAAACCTTTAACGTTAGTATTTACTTTAAAGGATGCAAACGGTAATACAATAGAAACATCAGCGACTTTGGATATAAAGGCATCGGGAACGAACGAAGACGATACAACCTATACATTCACGACATCCAATGTAACTCTTGATTTCGGAACCAAAAAGTTATCGGGTATGACCGACGGCGAAACGGCGACAATTCGTGTGACCTTTGCAACACCTACGTTCCAAACCGGAGCGTTAGCCGGAGACGAATTGTCACTCACGATCAATGACATGAGCACACAAGGGTTAAGCATTGACACCGCCGATATATCCACAAGAGAAGGAGCAACGGCGGCGATTACATCCGTTAACAACGCTATCAATCTGGTTTCTACCGAACGTGCGAAGTTAGGCGCTTACCAGAACCGATTGGAGCACAAGATTAACAGCTTGAACATTTCTGCGGAAAACCTGCAGGCCGCCGAAAGCCGTATCCGCGACGTCGACATGGCAAAAGAAATGATGGTATTCACCAAGAACAACATCTTGACGCAAGCGGCAACGGCTATGTTGGCACAAGCAAACCAAACACCGCAAACGGTTCTACAACTGTTAAGATAACGGACAAAGCCGGCATGGCCGGCTTTGTCTATATGAAAGGCACCGAATCATAAAAAATATTTTTTTGAAATTAGAAGTTCAATAAAGTTTTTTAAATAATGAACGATATATATTTTGAAAAGAGTTTATCCGATTAAGGTGCTGAATTCGGAAAATTTAAAAAGCAAAAAGCAAGGAAGCAAAAAGATTTCAAGGAGGTACATACCATGCGTATTAATAACAATTTAATGGCACTGAATACACAAAGATACTTGAGCATTAACAATGCCAACACGTCCAAATCCATTGAAAAATTATCGTCCGGTTACAGAATCAACAGAGCCGGAGACGATGCGGCGGGAATGGCTATTTCCGAAAAGATGAAGGCTCAAATCCGCGGATTGGAAATGGCCGCGAAAAATTCCCAAGACGCCATTTCTTTAATCCAAACCGCAGAAGGCGCTTTAACCGAAACCCATGCCATTCTGCAGAGAATGAATGAACTGGCTGTTCAATCGGCAAGCGACACCAACCAAGACAATGTTGACCGTGAAGCGTTGCAACAAGAATTTGTAGAACTGAAGAAGGAAATCAACGACATTGCGAGCAAAACGACCTTCAACGGCAGAGCTCTCTTGGATGGAACCTTTGGAAATACGGTAGCCGGCGCCGACGATTCAACGAATCCTTTAGGTCTTGTTAACGTTATCGGAGGAGGCCCCCTCACTGCCGGTGAATATGATGTGAAGGTAACAAGTAAGACCGCATCGGAAATACAGGTTGAAGTAAGCAGCACCACCGTCACAGACTTTAATACCGTAACGGCAACCATTAAAATCGATGGAGATAACGGAGATAAAACCGTATTAAAAATCGAAGAACTGGATTTAACCATTGAATTAAACCAAGAACTATCGGATTTGGCCGTTAACGATGCCGCAAAATTAACGGTAACCGGTGCAACACCTACCTTCCAAACCGGATCTTTGGCGGGAGACGAATTGGCTCTGAAAAATAGCAATATGAGCACAACAGGTTTGCAGATTGATTCTGCCGATATATCCACAAGAGAAGGTGCGACGGCAGCGATTACATCTGTCAACAATGCAATCAATTTGGTTTCTACCGAACGTGCGAAGTTAGGTGCTTACCAGAACCGATTAGAGCACAAGATCAACAGCTTGAACATTTCTGCGGAAAACCTGCAGGCTGCCGAAAGCCGTATCCGCGACGTAGACATGGCAAAAGAAATGATGATATTCACCAAGAACAACATCTTGACGCAAGCGGCAACGGCTATGTTAGCACAAGCAAACCAGACACCGCAGACGGTTCTCCAATTGTTGAGATAATTATTATTTCAGAATGCTTGCCCTTAATACGAGATTAGTATAGCGATGAATAAGGTGAAAACCGGCAAAAGCCGGCTTTTCCCTTGCCGATCGAAAAGAGGCGGCAAATTATGTAAATCTTTAAAACTATTCTTAAAGTATTGGTCTAAAGTTTTATCCTCTAAATACGATAAAGTTACGGAACAAGTTTATCCGAAAAGGCGCCTATACGGAGAAAAAAGGACTAAGCAAGGAAGCGAAAAGATTTTCAAGGAGGTAAATTTTATGCGTATTAACAACAACCTAATGGCATTAAACACACAAAGATACTTAAGCATCAACAATGCCAACACATCCAAGTCGATTGAAAAGCTTTCATCCGGTTACAGAATCAACAGAGCCGGAGACGATGCAGCAGGAATGGCAATCTCTGAAAAGATGAAGGCTCAGATCCGCGGATTGGAAATGGCCGCGAAGAATTCCCAAGACGCCATATCATTGATCCAAACCGCAGAAGGTGCTTTAACCGAAACTCATGCCATTCTGCAGAGAATGAACGAGCTGGCCGTTCAATCGGCAAGCGATACCAACCAAGACAACGTGGACCGTGAAGCGCTGCAGCAAGAATTTGCAGAACTGAAGAAGGAAATCAACGACATCGCAAGCAAAACCACCTTCAACGGCAGAGCTCTTTTGGACGGGACCTTTGGCGGCATTTCCGTGAAGAACGACAACATCGGTATTGTCACGGTGAATAATGACCAGGGAGTTTTAGCGGTAGGCGATTATACCGTTGCAGTAACATTGGGTACGGATACCGCAACGATAAGCATAAGCGACTCTTCAGGTACCGAACTCGCCAGTGTAGAATATGACTGGGATACCACCCCTGCCGATGGCGACATTACGGTTATCGATTTTAGCGGTGACGGTTTAAACGTATCCATTGATTTGGGCACCAAGACCATTAAAGAGTTGACAGCCGGCACCGCGACTATCACGGTTAATGCAACACCTACCTTCCAAACCGGATCTTTGGCGGGAGACGAATTGGCTCTGACGATCGGCGATATGAGCACAAAGGGTCTGGCAATCGCCGATGCCGATATATCCACAAGAGAAGGAGCAACGGCAGCAATTACATCCGTTAACAACGCCATCAATCTGGTTTCTACCGAACGTGCGAAGTTAGGCGCTTACCAGAACAGATTGGAGCACAAGATCAACAGCTTGAACATTTCTGCGGAAAACCTGCAAGCCGCCGAAAGCCGTATCCGCGACGTCGACATGGCAAAAGAAATGATGATATTCACCAAGAACAACATCCTGACGCAAGCGGCAACGGCTATGTTGGCACAAGCAAACCAAACACCGCAGACGGTTCTGCAGCTGTTAAGATAGTTTGATACATAAATAAAAGCGAACCTTTGATATATAACACTTAAAACCCATTGACCGATGAAAAAGGTTGCATAGGCGAAAGGCCCGTCGAACCGGGCCTTTTACCGCTAAAAAGCGAATATGAATGTAAACTTGATTCTACTGCAAAAACTCAAGTAAATCTATACAATTAATGTACCTAGAAAATTTCATAAAAGGCTCTTAAAAAGCCTCGAAAC
>JAAYHZ010000383.1 GCA_012744235.1 Clostridiaceae bacterium | reverse complement strand
CTCCGACTTCCTTCAGATTCCACCTCACGATGGACACCCTTGTCTTTGGCTAACGGTTGGTGCTATCAACCCCCGTAACGGACTTTCACCGTCAAGGTCGCGCGCATGCCGCGCGCACATAAAAAACGGAGCTTTGAAGGCTCCGTCTTTTTTATGCTTCGTTGAAAATGGCTTTTGCCATGGCCAAGGATATTTGAGTACCTCTTTCGCACTCTTCCATACCTTCGAATTCCAAGGACACGTATCCGTTAAATTTCGAATTTTTAATAAGACGTACAATCGCCCATATGTCCAAATCCCCTTGGCCTAATATGGATCCTCTAAGCATTTTGCCTCCTAAGGTTTCAAACCAGCTTCCGCCGCTGCAATTGAACATTTCCGTTTGACCCGGCAGCTTGGATTTGTCGCGGATGTAAAAGTCTTTGAGGTGGATGATATCGGCATAGGGAAGACATTTTTTAACCGCCGCTTCGCTGTACTCGTCCACACACAAAAAGTTCCCAACGTCCATTGTAAGTCCCACGGGACGGTCCACTGCTTCTAAAATTCTTAAAATCCGGTCGGATCCGTTGCAGAAAAATCCGTGGTTTTCCAAGGTCGTTTTAATGCCGAAGCAAGCCGCGTAATCGGCTAAAATTCGGGTGTTTTCAACCATTAACGGGAATTCTTTCTCAAAATGCCGAACCGTATTCATTGAGAAGGGACGACGGTAGGATGCTATATCATGGCGCATACGGCTAATCCCTAAACGGCATGCAGCTTGGATATGAAGCTTGACACGCTCCATCTCCGATTCTCTGACCTTCGGATCTTCATTGATAATATCCGCATTTACCGAGTAGGTAGATATTTCCAAGTTAACGGATCTGCATTTATCACGAACACTGTCGATTAAGGAATAGTTTAATACCTTTTTTTCTTCATCAACAAAAGGTAAATAAAACGGTACGAATTCAATATGTTCACAGCCGTTTTCCACGGCAAAATCAATAACATCGTAAATTGTTTTTCTGCCTTCCTTCATGGCGGGCGTTAAACAATAACTGCTCATTCCTAATTTCAATTCGCATTACCTCCATAAAAATTCATCGCCGAATTTGATTTCACAAATACGGGCTATGTAATCTTCTCCACATTATATCGTACTTCTTAGAAGAAGTCATTAGATTAATTTAGGAATCACCGGGTAATTCCGCAGGATGCCAATAATTCCATTAAAGCGTTCGCCAAATTTTCCGCCGTTTTCGGGCCGATTGAATTGGTTTCTTCATAATGCCTACGCCCGTATTTGTCGACGGCATTCTCGATATAAGGAAGCTTTTCATCGAGTAAAAAGTTATTCGGAGGTAAGATGTAACCGATTTCGTCGTTGCTAAGACCAAATACCAAAAAGTTGCTGTCACCCAGCATCTCGGCAAAAGTCTTTGGATTTTGAACGGATTCGTGTACGGGAATGAAAGCTTCATCTCCTCCGTAAGCCAATTCCGGGAACAATTCACCGGGAACAAATATCGCCTTGACATCTCCGATTTCCGCATAAGTGACTTCCGTTCTTACCGAAAGGTTAAAAGGTTCTCCGCCTCCTTTAACGGCCTTGGTGGAAAGAATACCTAAAAACTTTTCTATTAAATAAACGGGATTCTCCAAAGGGGATTCAAAAACTTTGGTTTTAATATTAAAAGACGGCATAAGTACACGTTCATTGTCAATGGACAAAGCGGCATCCGCTAAGATTTCTCCGGTTTTCTCCGTGCTCTTATACACATCAAGCTGTCTTCCCGATTCGTCCGAAAGGCGTTTGGTATTGATTAATCCGCCGATAGCTCCGGTTAAATATACAAAATCGTCATTGGTCATTTCCATTATGCGTTTTCCCATATAAGCCGGAAAATCGGCACTGACCAATGTGTTCTCGGAACGAAGGGCTTCGGGATGTGCTCCAAAATGAATCATTTGAAGACCTCGAGAGTTGTCGTAGGGTTCGAAACGGAAGCGAAAAAGAGTTTTGCTATAGACTTGCGGATCTCTGCTGTCGTTTAAGATTCCTTCAACTTCAACGGAACCTCCGAACAATACACCGTCTTTCCTGTTTTGCCAAGCTCCGACAACCGCATCCACCGTGTTTTTATACAGCATTTCCATAAACTCTTCATCTTTTCCCGATTGAAGTAACGGTCCCCATATTCCTAACGTATCAATTCCGGCGTGGGTGTGGGTACTGAAAATATTGATGGAGCGGCATCCGCTCTTCTTTTGAAAATCCTTCAAAAGGCTTCGAATATGCTCCACATCGGTCCGAGTAAGGCCGATACAGTCAATGACTGCCATGACCACACCTCCTCGTCCGGAGTTATCGTCCATCCAAACGGCACGGACATATTGGGGATCCAATATACCGGTAGCAGGTTTATCAATGTCGTAACCGGCAATATAGTAAGTTTTTGCGGTTATATCCTCGGGAACAATCTCTCGCTTATCAAAGCCTACCGTCCAATGGGTACCTGTTTTTCGAAATTCATCTTGAGTTTGGCAGGCGGTGAATAAAAGTAAAAACAAAAATAACATAACAATTGCGACTTTATACTTGAGAATCCGATCCATCGTAAAAACTCCCTTCCAAATCGTTTACAACACTTCTTGTAATGCTCCGCTTTTTATTAAAGGCAGCAGTATTTTTACGATATGCCTTACTTGAATCTCGTTTACCGTTGTAAAATAGACGCTTGCTGCAATCGTTACCGCAAAAAGAATAACAAGCAGCAGAACAATAACGACGATCACCCGTTTTTTATTCTTCGACTTGCTATAATTTTGAACGGTTAATATACTTGCGATGGCGGAAAACAAAAGGGGAATAATCCAAGAAGGCCGAATATCCGCCGTTTTTAACTGTTGAAAGATTTCCGCCAATTCCGAAGATCCGCTAACCTCGAACATGAACCGGGACAGATTCATAACCGCCAAACGAACAATAATCCTTGTTACAAGAGTAAAAAGAATAAAAACAAGAGCTCTTTTAATGTGCGGCGAAAAATCGGTCGCCGGCTTTGATTTGTATACACCGATCGAAACATCCGAATCTTTCATTTTAATTCACCTACCCTGTCGTTATTATTTATTTCAAATATATGCCTCGGTTCTTTTATTTACGGATGTTTAAAATATTCGAAACGTGTTTTATGGGAAATAAATAACTTTTTTCGTCAATTAGATTATACCATATTCCTTTTATTATTCTCCAATGAAAAAAGCCTTCGTTTGTGTCAAGTACTCGTGGGCAAATTTTTCATTTTCCTTGCAGTTAGAATATTACAGTACTTTTTTGTTTAGTTTGAGCCTACTTACCGCATTTATTCCACGGTTCCCTTGACAATGAGCCTCTATCGGCATGTATTCAGGCATCACCGGCACCACCCATTCTGAGCAAGCAGCAGGGCGCTGGAGTATGGGTGATGCCTAGTTAAGTAGCCTAACATGCCGCATACTCATTGTCAAGGGACTTTCGCGGCATAAACGCTACTTCATCTGTATATCATCTCACTGAATACTTTAAGGTCAAACATACTACGGATTGCTTTTCTACTATTTGTAACCTTGCAGTTTGAAAACGGTATTTGCCCTTGGTGTATTGGATATAATGATTTCTTAACTGTTTTCTTTACTGCTGCCTGGGTACTGCTAATAGTTTCTACAAAACGCTCTGTAAGCCTTTCTGATAACTTTCCTGATATAAGCGCTGATATTTTATCCTTGAATCCTTTCTCCATCTTTAATGCTATGATCTTTGATAAATTGTTTGCTCCCTTCTCACTCCAGCTTTTTCCTCCCTTCATACGCTTTGCAAATATGTTTACATTCCTCTCCATAGTGCCTAAAGTTCTGTATTCCATCCCTTCCGGAGCATTGGGCAGAGTAACATTTTTCCTGTCTTTGTATACTACTATTCCATCAATGTTGCTTTTTATATAGTCTTCAAGGTTTGTAAGCTTCTTTACCTCACTTTCTAAACCCCCACATTCATACTTTAAACTATCAATTTTGTTTAATGCTTTTTCAATTTCCCCGCTCTTTAGCCACCTTAGTATATGCCGTCTAGCCTGCTTGTCGTACACATTACGGATTATGCTTTTAGCAAGATGATAGCGATCCAGTTGAAAAATGTCCATTTCCGAATCGTGCCCGTTTCTTATCCAGGCTGCACCATCTCCATTTAATACTCTATAAACTATTTCATCAACATTATATTTCTTTGCTACTACAGCATCTCTTAAGGATTTAAACTCATCGGGTTTCATATATCCGGCAAAAGCTGATTTCTCAACTGTTTTGTATTCTTTTGAAGTTGGATACCTCTTTTCCCATCCCTCATATATAACCCCTATCTTAAGCTCTTTTTTGCCCTTTGAAGATTTCTCCCTGCTCTTTCCCTGTATGGAAAGCCACAGACCATCAGCTTCTTCAAATAGCACAGGAACTTCTCTACTTCCTCCTGATAGTTTATTACTTTTAAAAGATTCAACCATGCATTTTTCGGCTTCTTCCTGCTTTTCCCCCACAGCCTGAACAATATTCCATACACCTTGGTGGCTTATGGACTGATTAGTGAAGTCAGAAACCGCTTTAGATACTTCCCTGTAAGACATTTCACAGCTATGTTCAAGCACTTTTTCTACAAGATTAGGAGATATGAGCCCTATAGTATCAAGCCCGAGCTCTTCATCTAGCAAAAACACATATTCCGTACTTCCATCATCCTTAAATCGTTTATATAGCACCCGGCTTAAAGGCACTTCTCCCATCAGTGTCTTAATTGAGGTTTTTCGTGTCCCCTTATGCCTTAATTCAGCCTTGTTTCTGTTCTTGCATAGATCCTTATCAAGTCTTTCCAAAAACTCCTTCATTAGTATTTTAGCCACTTCGCAGCCTATTTCAAAAAAACTTCTCTCAACCTCCTTGAATGTTACCTTATTTCCAGTTAAACTATTCATATCACGATCCCTTTCGTTTGGTTTTTGGTCAATTCTCAAACTACAGGAAAATCGTGATTATGGGAAGACCTATT
>JAAYHZ010000382.1 GCA_012744235.1 Clostridiaceae bacterium | reverse complement strand
GGGCCAGCATGCTTTGCATCAATTGGCTGATTTCCGCCGTTTCCGCCATATCGACGGGATCGTTTTGATCCCCCGGTATTTGCAGCTCCAATTCCTCGTTATCATATTGTATGGTTTTATCGATAGAATCGGTGATTTTATTTTGCTTTGCTCGCACGAAGTCTATGCAGGTATTGTTTATGATTCGATACAGCCAGGTGGAAAAAGAAGATTGCCCTTTGAATTTTTTTATGCTGCGAAAAGCGCGTAAAAAAGCTTCCTGAGTAATGTCTTCCGCATCATCAGCATTCTTTAAAAAACGATATGCGATATTGAAGGCCTTTCGTTCATGTTCCCTTATTAACATTTCAAAGGCATCAACATCACCTTTTCTCGCTTTCTCAAGCAAGATTTTTTCGAATTCACTCATTTGTAACCCCCTATGGGCACTTCTGCTCTAATATTTAACATTGTCTTTTTTATTGCGTTGCATTCTGCATCAAATTTCTCCGCACCTTTTTTTAAACTCTTCGTATTCTTTCAATACTTTCGGTTCAAGTTTCAATTTTTCAAACATATCCGGTCGGTTGCGTTCCGTTATCATTAAGCTTTGAAAATACCGCCACTTCTTGATATTCACATGATGTCCGGATAAAAGGACATCCGGTACCTTTCGACCCAATATTTCATAAGGTCTTGTATACTGGGGATACTCCAGCAGACCGTCGTAGTGGGACTCGTTTTCGTATCCGGCCTCCTCCGCCAACACACCGGGTACCAATCGGCTTACGGCATCGATCAAAACCATTGCCGGAAGCTCTCCCCCGGTCAACACGAAATCGCCGATGGAAATCTCCATATCCACGATTTCATCGATGACCCTTTGGTCGATTCCCTCGTAATGTCCGCATAAAATCATAATCCGATCGTAGCCGGCTAAATCCTTTACGATTTCTTGATTCAATACTTTTCCTTTCGGAGACATGTATATGAAAATGCTTTTTTCTTCGGGTCGGATTTGACTTTTCACCTTTCGATACGTGTCGTATATCGGCTGAACGGGCATAATCATCCCTTCTCCGCCTCCGTAAGGATAATCGTCGGTTTTTTTATGTTTATCGATCGAGTTTTCCCTAATATCATGAGTCTCCAGAACAATATGACCGTTTTGAATACCTCGGCCTACAATGCTTAAATTCATTACGTCGAAATATTCGGGAAATAGGGTTAAAACATCAAATCGGATCATCTCGTAATCCTTCCATTACATGAACGTCAATTCGGTTGTTCTCCAAATCCACATTCAAAATACATTCCTTTATGACCGGCAAAAGAAGCTCGCTACCGTCCAATTCTTCAACCACATACACGTCATTGGCTCCGGTTTGAATTACATCTCTCAAAACGCCGATTTTTCTATCGTTCTCGTAGATATCGGCGTTAATCAAATCGCATATCAAGTATCTTCCTTCCGGCAATTTTACCGCGTTTTCTCTGTCCACGTATACGTTGTATTTTCTTAATAACTCGGCTGCATTCCTATCCTTGACGGGCTCCAGCTTCAAAAGAGGCATTCCTTTTACCAATCGCACGTTTTCAACGTCATATCGAATCGGTTCCGTGTCTTGCCCTTCTTTTCCTAGGAAAACATAATCCAAATCGTAAAAACGATCCGGATTGTCCGTCAACGGATAAATTTTTACTTCACCTTTTATACCGTGAACTCCTACAATGGTTCCTATTTGTATATATTTTAACATGTATCGCTTCACACACCATCATGAATTTTTCAATTTTTTCTTTTAAATTATCCATGTTCAAAAGAGTGTAAAAATACGCATATTCATATTATAGCATACTGTCCTAAGGGTTCAATATGAGAAATACGGTTTGAATAAAAGAGAAAAAGGATTGCCTCATTTGACAATCCCTTTTACAAGTTTTAATTTTTCATATCCTTTTTTATTGGATAATTTCTACGACCACTCTTTTGTTATCTTTTACCGCGGCTGCTTTAATCACGGTTCTAATC
>JAAYHZ010000381.1 GCA_012744235.1 Clostridiaceae bacterium | reverse complement strand
TAACCGATGCCGCCAAACGATACATCACCGAGAACAAGGATAAGCCCTTTTTCCTTTTCCTATCCTTCGTAGAACCCCACTTCCAAAACGCCCGCGACGATTATCCCGCCCCTACGGGGTACGAGGAAAAATACCAAGATCCGTGGACTCCTCCGGATTTAAGGGCGCTAGGAGGCTCCTCCGCACGGCATTTGCCCGGCTACTACGGCATGGTCAAGCGATTGGACGAAGCCTTAGGACGCCTTCAAGATGCATTGCTCAGCTTGAATTTAAAGGATCAAACCATATTGGCGTATACCGCCGACCACAGCTGTCATTTTAAAACGCGAAACAGCGAATACAAACGAAGCTGCCACGATTCTTCCCTGCATATTCCTATGGCCTTTACCGGTCCCGGGTTTACGGGGGGAGGAAGAATCAAGGAACCGGTAAGCTTGATTGACGTGCCGCCCACGCTTTTGGATGCTTGCGGCATTGACATTCCTGCATCCATGGAAGGTCGCTCCATTATGTCTTTAGTCAACAAAACAAATGTCGATTGGCAAGAGGATATTTATGCGGAAGCCTGCGACGGAAGATTGCGCTATCGCTGTGTACGTACCAAAAGATGGAAGTACATTGTGAAAGCGGAAGTAGATGCTCCGAAAACGGAAAGACCGACGGAATACATCGAGTGGGAATTGTACGATTTGAAAGCCGACCCCTGGGAGTTGAACAATCTTGTAGGGTATAAATCCCATGCGAAGGTCAGCGAAATTATGAGAAATCGTTTGTACAAAAGATTGCAGCAAGTCGGAGAGGACTTTGTTACCATAGTTCCGGCACCGGAGGTACCGTCGGGACAAAAGACATTAAAAGAGAGCGAATGGTACGAGTAAAAGGCAGGAAGAGAAAGCGGGGATAAGTATAAAAATTCGATTGAAAAGACCGAGTCGGTTCCATTTGGACGTGACTTTTTTGGCGTTAGCCAATATGTTTTGGCCCTTTGGTCAAAGCATGTATATCGGATATTTTCCGTTGTATATTGAGGAATTAGGAGGCTCCAAGCTCGTCATCAGCCTCCTTTCTTCCGTTCCTTATTTTATGGGGTTGTTCGCCATTTTAGGAGGCTATTTGGCGGACCGTATGGATCGAAAGGGGTTGCTCTTGTTCGGGTGGGCGATAACGGTACCGGCCCCCTTGATTTGGGCTTTTGCCGATCGGTGGGAGTTGCTCTTGGTAGGGCAAGTCTTGTACTCCTTGACCGCCGTTTGCATACCGGCTTTTTCGTTGTATGTGTTTGATTATAAGGCTTCTTACGATAAAATGGTTCCGTACTCTTTGATAAACGCCGGGGGAATCGCAGGTGCTATTTTGGCTCCTTCGGTCGGAGCCGCCATTTTGGCTCGATACGATATGAAAACTTTATTTCTATCGGTTTTTGTTGCGTACCTATTGTCTACGTTATGCATTTTATTAATGTCCAAACAAACGCCGGAGGCGGTACCCGAAAAAAAAGGAAACGGCTTTAAGGAAACATTTCTTGATATTAAAAAAGACAGAACATTGTACGATATGCTTTATTTTGCATTCATACTGTTTTGTATGAACATCTCCGAGCCTTATGTTTCCGTCTTCTTGTCGGAACATCATCATATGTCCGTTCAAATGATCGGAACGGCTTTCACATGCTTGTTCATAGGCGCTTCGTTATTCACATGGCTGTTCGGAAAAAATACATCAAAATACAAACCCGTCTATATCGTTTTATTCGGAATCCTATTGTTCTGGATCGGTATAACGGCGGTAACGGTAAACCGAAATCCTTATATTGTTTACGCAGGACTATTTTCAAGAGGCGTCAATCGCGCCATGCTGTATTTTGTTCAAGGTGTTTTGATTCAGCGTTTGAAAGCCGGTAACAAGGGACTGGTGTTGTCTATTTTTGTTTCTCTTCGCAACACATTGATCGGTATTGCCGCTTATCCCGGTGCCTTCCTGTACAATATTCATCCTGTCGCACCTTTTATTACGGAAGGATTGCTGCTTTTCGTATGGATTTCCATGTTGCTTTTCGGATTCGGTTCGTGTTTAAAGGAAAATGTGAACTCCAATCGCGTTCAAAAAAAATCAAAGGACAAAAGTACCGTACATATATAAATCGTTCAAGCGCAAAATATTAGAAAACGACTTTAGACGGACTTAGGATTTTATGGTTTGGAAGTTCAACAGAAAAACATTAACCGTATTTGCTTTGTTATGTTTTTTGACGGTTTCCGGTATGTCGGCCTCCGGGACGGCGACATACGAGATCCCCGAAACGAGCGAAAAGCTTAAGCCCGGTATGAAATACATGATTATGGTGGATTGTGAAACCCACACATTGTATTTGTTTCATGAAGGGAAGGCGATAAAAAAATATACCGTGGCTTGCGGGAAAAAAGATACGCCGTCACCCATCGGCCTTTGGAAAATCGTTAACAAGGCAAGATGGGGAGAGGGCTTTGGCGGCTATTGGCTGGGTTTGAACGTAACTTGGGGCATGTACGGGCTGCACGGTACTTTGAAGCCTACGTCCATTGGCAGAAATTCCAGCCACGGCTGTATCCGAATGCAGAACCGGGACATTGCGGAGCTTTATCGACTGGTTTCTTACGGAACCGAGGTCCTTATTGTCAACGGCGAGTTCGGGGTCTTCGGGAAAGGATTTCGGAATATCACGCCGGGGGACCGAGGTGCCGATGTTTTTGCAGTGCAAAGACAATTGAACCGGCTGGGTTATGACTGCGGAAAACCGGACGGAATTTACGGTGAAAGGATGAAAAAAGCCGTTTTTGAATTTCAAAAGGACCACGGCCTTTTGGTATCGAATATTATCACTCGATCAATGCTGGAAAAAATGGGGTTTCGAGAGTTTGAATGAAGGAAGGGGGACGGTTCTCAACATAATGGAGAACCGTCCCCCTCCTTTTTCCTTTCCGTTCCTTTTTCGTTTATGTTATTGTATGATAAAAATACCGGGCATTACATAAAACGGGAGATTTTAAATGATGTATAAGATATATCGCATCAGTCTGTACATACTCGTTGTTAC
>JAAYHZ010000380.1 GCA_012744235.1 Clostridiaceae bacterium | reverse complement strand
GTGTACATGTACCAAGGATCAAACTCCTCGATTTTCATGCCATCGAATTTACCGTTTTCGATATCCGAAGCCCAGGACCGAAAAGCCTCCGCACCGAAGCAATAGCCTTCCGTTTTCGTCGTCAGAAGCTGCGGCAGTGTTAGAATCCTTTTACGATAGAGCTCCGCAAGCTCTACCTCTTTTCTTTTTTCACCGATAAAAATCCATCCGTTACTGTTCTCCTGTCCGGGTATAAGATTATCCGGATCCGGGAACAGAGCATCCGGCGTGATGTGTTCCGGTTCCTTTAATTCGGATGTTATGTACAGCAACGTCTTTCCGTAATCCTCATAACCGACAATAACCGCCCATCCCCATTTTACATTTGGATCCTTACCCCGGTGGTTGCAGATCACAGGAATTCCTTTATCGATGTAAGCCATAAGGGTCCGAATATACATGCTTTGATTATTAACCGGCTGCTTAATCGGCACGAAGGTGCTTGCATATCCGCACTCGGCAAAAATATCTTCAAATCATTAATCTTTTTCTCCGAGGCATTCCATTACGTATCTTGCACAGCCGTTGAACCAATAATTCTCACCGTAATGCATGGTGATTAGGGGTCGAATGACGGTTATTATGTTATTACTTCGGTTTACAATCATATTCAGCTTTCCTTTCTTAATCTTGATTTTAGGAGCGGTTTTTAACTGCGATACTTTTATCGATCGGAAATATTTCTTACCCTGTCCGTCCGATCCTATATAAATCGTTTCGGGTTTAAGCAAGTAAAGGTCCGATGCCATATAGGGGAAATTTACACCGCAATACCTTACTTCGCCGTTGATTACGACGGCAAAATGTCTTTCACCTACAATCCATGTAAGGGTATTGTATTCGTTGTATTTAATTTTTCCGAGACCGGGATAACTGCAATAATTGCCTATAAGCGGTTGATGAAAGCCGACCGCTTCCTTTGACAATCGGCTATCCGCTTTGTTTTCCATATTAATCGCAAACATGTGATTCCCGTGGTAAATACGGATACTTCCTTCGTCGCTGCCATAACCAAAGCGTTCGCTTTCACAATCCGCCATGAATTCGATATCCACCCGAAAAGGAATCCGGACCGAAACATTGGTTGAAAGCTTGCGGGCGGCAATCCACCCTATAAATTCGGCTTCTCCCGTTTCCATAATTTTGTAATGCGGATGGTTTACCGGAGTGATTCCCTCAAGAGGAACATTGTACTCATACAAAACCGGATTGCTCTCTTCTATTTCATCAAACGAAATATCAAAAATTAGCTTATATGGATCGTATTGCTCTGCAGCAGGCAAACGCCTTTTTACGGGTAAATATATATTTGATTCTACTGCAAAAACTCAAGTAAATCTATACAATTAATGTACCTAGAAAATTTCATAAAAGGCTCTTAAAAAGCCTCGAAACACTTGAAAACACTAGACTTGAGACAGGTTTTATGGTAAAATAGATATGTTTCATTAATCCATATTTTGAATTTTCCGGAGATATATTTTATGTTC
>JAAYHZ010000379.1 GCA_012744235.1 Clostridiaceae bacterium | reverse complement strand
TACGAGCAAGGCTCAACGTGAAACGAAACGACGGGCAATACGTATGGCTCCAATCGACAAAAGTCTCTACGGCTTACGGAGGACCCCAATACCCGGACAACGGCGTTTCCAATAAATATTATTCCGTTGTTACGCTGGAGCCCTTTGTTATCGAGCCCGGCATGATTTGCGAGGATCCCGGAAGGAATATCAAGGTTGTGGCCGTCGAACCCGTAAGCAGCGATATCAAGATTACGGACCTGAGCGACAACGAATATACCTCCTATACGAATCTATTGGATACGAACCAATTGTATCTGGATGTGATACCGCCTACCGTAAGCTTTGCAACCGGATCGGGCACATCCTATTCACCCGTTCCTATCGTTCAAGAAGGAAAACTCATAAAAGAATTCTACATTCCGATCACGATCCGGGACACGGATCCTGCGGGCAATTCCGGAACCAACGTGATTCACGGAAGCTTTATATGGATCAACGGATTGAATTCGTCGTCGTATCCGTTCCAATACGCTGTAACGGCGGAAACGGATATTGATACGGCAAGCTTGGTATGGCAAAACGGCTATACGGGTCAAATCGTGGAATTTGACCAAATCGAATCGGGCAACCGCATCTACATACGGCTTTTGGAAGGTGAGCCTTACGATCTGAGGGATACGATTTTATATATCACGGGAAAAGACTACGCCGGCAACAGGAAAACGGAAGGCTTTCCCTTCGACTATACCGGGGGCCGGGTAGCGCCTTCGGCTTCCGTGGAATCCGTTGACAAGGCCTTGACCGGAGAGGATACCGGAATCATGACGGTATACGTAAACGTTGAGGATTACAACAGCGGCCTTGAACAGATCGCTTATGCCTGGGTACCGCCGGGAAGCGGCGCACCCGCCGAGGACAGCGACGCTTGGATACCGCGCGGAGGCTTTTCATCGGGAACCCAAGCAGTTTCGATTGCGGCTCCTACCGAAGAGATCGGCATCGGCGTAAAATTCCAAGGCGATTTGTATATTAAAGCCAAGGACGAATTCGGAAATATATTAATCCGGAAGCTCGGAATGTACACCTACGATCTTTCCGAACCGAGAATGAACTTGGTCTATTCCGACAGGCCGACACAAACGGCATCCTTGACCATTCAGAGTTTGGACACAGATGCAGCGGTCATTGCCATGGTGAAAAAGCCGGGGACGGAAAAAGGTGTTTTATGTGAGGTGTCCCGGAACGGACGGAGACCTTCCGAAATACACCTTTACCGGTTTGTCCCCGAATATCGTTTATTACAAAGGAACCCGGCATATTTTCGTGACGGGTACCAATATCGACATGCTCTATACCTCCATCCAAAGCGGATTGTGCGTGTTGAAGGCATACGATTCCAAAAACGCCGGTATCTTCGTAACGGTGCCGAAAGAAAACGTGCTGCAGCCCGACAAGGACAAGCTGGATATTATCCTGACCGGAGAAATGAAGCTGGGAACGTGGATTTTGAAATTTGAGTTTTCGGATGCGGCCGTGGAAAACGGTACCGTGACGAAGGAGCAAAAGAATTTATCCCCTTCGAATTTGAACTTTTTAGTCACCGATGACGAGGAATACAAGAACGACACCTACGGTGTGGTGGCCATCGTTCAGCTGGAAAGAAAGGAAAGGCCTCCGGCTTATCGTATCAAAATCTTTAACGGAGAGCAGGCCTTCCAAGAATACAAGAAGGCGGAGGAATACGAAGAGATCCTTATTGTCTTCCGCGGCGAATTTATCGTCGAGGGCGACATGTACGATCGGGAGATCGGTGAATACATGCCTACCCGAATCAAGGCCACTTCCGTCAAAGGATCGGACGGAAAGGTGCAAAACGTTATTACCATCAACAACTGCATCGATTTTGAGGACGGCGTGCTGACCATTTTCTGTACCGATACATACGGTGATTTCGGTCCCATCCACGTTCACTTCGACGGATCCTTGTATACCACCGGCTCTCGAACCTCCATATGGAAAGGCGAAGCGGCCTTTACCAAGATCGAGCAGGGCAAGGAATACGGTTTGATTCAATACGATGAAAACGGGGAAAGGGAAGAAGACAAATCCATAGGAGAACCCATCACCCTTGTTTGGCCCAGTGTGTACGGCATTGCCCAAACCATTGCCGGTATGGCCTTTAACTTGGCTTACGGGCAGCTGGGCGTATTGATCGAGAAGGATAAAGGCGTAGAAAAGGAATTGGGAAGAGTCATTTCCTTCGGAGCGAAGCTGGATTTAAGCTTCCTTATCCCGAAAGGAAAGCCCAAGGAAAAGGAAGACACCTATTGGACCCGACTCCAAGGCTTCTGGAGATGGTACAAATACGGGGAACGGGGCGAATACGCCGACTGGGTGTATGAAAATTACGACGCAGGTCTGGTAGAATTCGCGGAAGAAGAGAAAAACGAAAACACCGGAGCGGCCTCCGTTATGGTAAAGGATATCTTATACGGCTGCGGCACGGGTTTTGTGGGCGTGAACTTTAAAGTCAAAATCGCCATCCCCAACTATGTGGAAGGCTTGCCACGCATCGAAGGAGAACTGGAGGTCAACACCATCCGTAACTGGAGCTTCGGTCTCGAGGGCAAGCTGGAATTTGCCTCTATCGTTTTGGAGGTAGCGTTAAGTATTAAGAGCTATAAAAACATACCGATTCCGGATAAAATCTACTTCTTTATCACCGGCTTTGAACCCGGTATTAATGTAGACGGCTTCGGTGTACTGTGGCTTACCGGAGGAGGCGGCGGTATCGACGAGCTGTACGACACCATCTTCCTGACCAACGGCCCTCCGCCTTTGAAGCTATTGCTTTCGGTAACCTTTGACCTTATAAAAGTGATGTCGGCCCGAGCGGATATTGAACTGAGCCTTCGAGGCTTCAAGTTCTCCGCGCAAGACATCAAGCTGAAGTTTACCCAAAAGGCGGCATTAAGAAAGCTGGGCATTCAGCTTGATTGGTATCCCGATTTCGCCTTCAAAGGAAATTTCAGTGCCAGCATTATGGACATCATAAGGGGCGGCGGATACATTGTCGTGGAAGGGGAAGACTACGAGGATTGGTTTTTTGAAATGTTCCTTCGTGCCGGAGTGTACATACCGGATTCCATCCCCGTTTTCGGCGGTATGAATCTATTTGACGTGAACTTAGGCGCAAACTTCGATAAGATTTGGGGAAAGGTGGACACCTTCCTGACGTCGGTGGGAATCATTTACTACTGGGGCGGAGACTTTGTTTTCGGCAGCGGCGATTACGCGAAACCGACCTATCCCGAGCTTTTGGGCTTTGAGGATGTTGCGGTTTACTACGACGAAGAAACCGACCGTACCTTATACATGAAGGTAGGTACCAACTTTACGGTTGCCGCTTTGAGCGAGATTGTCGAAAACCCGGATAAAACGCCGCGTTTGATGGCGGGACCTACCGTTTACTCCGATGTAACCCGCAAAAACCATAAATTCAACTTGGGTACTCGTACGGGAGATGACGATGCCATCATTATGGTAAGCTACATGGCAAAAGATCGCGAAGAAGCGGAAAGCATTGCGGCGACCATTATCGCCGAAGGCATCAAGGATAATAAAGGAGATTCCTATTCCATTATCCTTTACGACGGAACGAACGTGGATGCCGCCAACGCGAATATTACCTTTGACATCGCAACGGGCAAGAGCGCCTTCGCCTTCAGCATGACGGACGACGATTGCTTTGATAAGGACTGGACCTTAAAGACTCCCGTTGCCGCCGAAATCATTTTGTACAACGTGGAAGCGCTGCCCGTGATCGAATCCGTCATCGGAAGCGTAAGCTGTACGAGCGTAACCGTGAATTGGACGGGTACGGGATCCGACCTGTTGGACGGGGTTACCTTCTACTTGGTTACCGATAAGGACAATCCGGAAGACAGCGGCTATGTCCTCGGAACGGCGACGGAAGGCGACGTCCTTGCAGGAATGAGTGCATCCTTTACCGTACCCTTGGATATTCCGAGCGGAAACTACTATATCCGTGCCGTCTATTGGCAGGACGGCGTACTGAACGAAACGGTAACGAGTACGGCTACGATAAAGATCGAAAACGCCTATACGCCCAAAGCGTTTTCCATATCGCAGGTGAAATCGGCAGGGGACTATAAGCTTGATATTGTTTTGGACGATCTTTCCTCCGATGCCTATATTATCAATATTTATCAATACGATTCGGAAAGCGATTCTTGGGTTTATTCCGATGTGAACGGGTTTACCGTAGAGAAAAAGGATATTGCGGATAAAACCGTCAGAGTCGGCGGCCTTTATATCTATACGGACCCGAACGACCCGACCGTGACCATGGTGAAGGGGCTTGCCGCCGATACCGAATACCGTATCGGCGTGATTGCCTGCAATTTCGTTGATGTGAACAAGGACGGCACGTACGAAGCCGTAGTAACGGGAGAAGAACGCTTCTATGCGACGGACGGCACCGTTACCGATGTGAAGAAGGCGACCTCCGTGACGCTGCCGAAGCCGAATCCTCCTTCGATAAGCGTTACGGCGGACAAAACGTCCGTGACAATATCTCGTGTGATCGGAAACCAAACCGAAACCATCGATTGCTATACTTCTTCGGATATTATCTTTACCGTGACGGCAAACCAAGCCATGGAAGGTAAATGGACCTTGGACGGAACGGAAGATCCTCTCAACATCGTCTCCGGGCAATCGGCGACAATCGATCTTTCGGACCTTACCGAAGGCGATCAC